>CAYYHL010000038.1:0-9212 GCA_964471775.1 uncultured Clostridia bacterium | reverse complement strand
CTACCTTAACGAGTCTCCGGGTTGAGGAAAAAGAAAGACTTGTGTCTGAGGAGCGACGCGACAAGTTTCAAGTCTTTCCCGGGCGCAAGCTGCCGCAGGCATCATCAAGAAGACGAGCAGAAACGATCCAAGGCTGATATGCAGCGAGGTAAGGTAAAGACCCGAGATATTCTTGAGGAAAGCAAATTGAAATCTCTTTTGGCAGCTTTTCGCTTCCTGACCACTCTTCCCGTGGGAGTTGCAACAGGGGAAAAAGAGGAGGAAGCTTTGGCTTCCTCCATGATTTTTTTCCCTCTGGTAGGACTCTCCATTGGAGGATGCCTCTTTTTAATCTACCGAGGTGGGTCCCTGGTCTTCTCGCCTCTTCTCACCAATCTACTGGTGCTGCTGGGTTGGATCGCTATTACTGGGGCTCTGCACCTGGATGGGTTCATGGATACGGTGGATGGCCTCGCTGGTGGCAAAAACAGGCAAGAAAGACTCAAAATAATGAGCGACTCATCCGCAGGGGCCAAGAGTGTCGTTGGCCTGGTGAGCCTTCTGGGACTGAAATTTCTTCTCCTTCTCGAGATAGAGCCTTCCCTGAAGATGGGAACTCTTCTTCTTGCCCCAGCAGTTGGCAGGTGGTCTATGGTTCTGGCGGCTCATCTCGCCCCCTGCGCCCGTGGGGAGGGGCTCGCGAAAGCGTTTGTCACTCACAAGGGAAGGGCAGCTGTTTTTTGGACAAGTTTAACCGTAGCTCTCCTGGGCTTAGTCATGTTCAGGTCTCCCTCCCTCCTTGTCATCGGAATATGTCTAGGGGTGGCGTATCTCTTGACACTCTATTTCAAGAGTCGAATCGGAGGAATTAGTGGCGATACCCTGGGAGCTCTCAATGAAATCATTGAGGCGAGTGCTCTTTTTTCCATTTGCTGCTTGGGTAAGGCTCGCGCCATTTAGACCCTGAGGATATACTATGTGCTTTCTCTCGTCGGCCACAAAAGGTGCTTCGATGCAGGTTCTAGCTCGGGAGATACGAACCAGACTTAAACATGCTGTGGATGAGGCCGGAGATGACGGGCTTCTACTCTCCGGTGGCCTGGATTCAAGTATCCTTGCCTTTCTTAGCTCTCACGTTAGTGCATTCACAGTTACGCTGGAGCCTCACGGAGAAGATGCAGAGTACGCTAAGATACTTACCCGGACCATTCATGTTGAATACCACCACAGGATGATTGGTATTGACGAGGCACTCCATTCCATACCCACAGTAATTGGGATTTTGAAAAGCTTCGACCCCGCTATCCCCAATGACATAGCTACTTATTTTGGCTTGGAGCTGGCCAAAGAAAAAGGGGCAAAGAGTGTCATGACCGGCGACGGTAGCGATGAGCTCTTTGCCGGGTACAGCTTCATGTTTGATTTGCCTGATCTTGAAGTTTATATTCAGGGACTTACTGGTAGGATGTCTTTTTCCTCCAGTATTCTAGGCCGGAAAATGGGAATAGAAATAAAGCAGCCTTATCTTTCTCGCGAGATGATTGAGCTCGCTTCCAAGATACCCAGGGACCTTAAGATAAGGACTGAGGGGAAAAAGAAATGTGGAAAATGGATCCTCCGCAAGGCTTTTGAAAATTTACTACCACCAAGTATCATCTGGCAGGACAAAAGGCCCCTGGAATATGGTTCTGGAACAGCGAGGCTTCGTAGGATCATTTCGGAGAGGGTCTCCGACGAAGAATTTGAAGAAAAAAGTAGAGCCTACCCGGTGAGATTCATGAGCAAGGAACACCTTTTCTATTACCAGATATACCGGGAAGTGATAGGAGAGATTCCAGCTCCTAAAGCGGGCCAGGCGCCTTGTGATGGATGCGGGGCAGGAATAGAAAAAGAGGCAAAACACTGCCGCACTTGTGGGACAATTCAGAATGACTAGCGTATTTGTTTCCTGGAGTGGAGGAAAGGAAAGCTCTCTCGCCTTTCATAGAGCGACACTCGATGGACTCTGCCCTTCATGTCTTCTCAATATGATGTCTAAGGATAGCTCAAGATCAAGAACCCATGGACTAGCCCGAGAAGTCCTATCACTCCAAGCAGAGGCAATAGAGATCCCTCTTGTTCAGAGAAAGACAAGCTGGAGAGATTACGAAGACAATTTCAAAGAGACGGTCCTTCGGATAAAGAAAAGCGGAATAGAGGGAGGAGTTTTTGGGGATATAGACCTGGAGGAGCATCGGACCTGGGTAGAGAGGATCTGCAAAGAAACAGGCGTTCGGGGATATTTGCCCTTGTGGGGGAAAGACCAGAAGGAAATCGTTGAGGACTTCATAGACTCTGGATTTGAAGCAATTGTAGTGGCGGTGAAGGCACAAGTTTTGAACAAGAGTTGGCTTGGTCGCAAAATTGATGGTAGATTCGTTGAAGACATAACCGCTCTCAAGAATATTACTCTTTGTGGTGAAGCGGGCGAGTATCACACATTGGTCATTGATGGTCCCATATTCAAAAAGAAGATGATGATACTGGAGAGTGAAATTGTTCAAAGACAGGAGCACTGGTTTCTAGACATTTCAAGATGCATTCTGGAAGACAAAGCTGGAAGATAAGACTAATGAAAGAATATTTAGGCCGACCATGAGACTACTAGCTATTATCTTAGCCTATTTGTTAGATTTGATTCTCGGAGACCCTTACTACCTCCCTCATCCAGTCAGGGGTATGGGGAAGCTTATAGAATACCTGGAAAAAAAATTGAGAAACACCTCGGTGCTGGCTGGAATGATTTTAGCTATAGCAGTAGTGGGGTTGGTCTATCTGGGTACCCTTTTTGCCATTCGATTTGCTGACAATGTTAATACCTGGGCAGGATTTGCCATCAGCACCGTTCTTATCTTCAGCACCCTTTCTACCAGAAGTCTGGATAAGGAGGCAAGATCTGTCTACCAGTGGCTCAAATTAGGAAACATCGAGGAGGCTCGAGCCAGACTTTCTTTGATAGTGGGAAGAGATACTCAAGAATTGGATCAAGATGAGATTATCAGGGCTACAGTCGAGACGGTTGCAGAAAATAGTGTCGACGGGATTATCTCACCTCTATTTTATGCTGCCCTTGGAGGAGCTCCGCTAGCCTTAGCTTATAAGGCTATTAATACCCTGGACTCTATGGTTGGTTATAAAAATGAAAGATACCTTCATTTTGGCTGGTTTTCGGCAAAGCTCGATGATGCAGCCAACTACATTCCCGCCCGCCTCAGTATCCTACTCGTTCCTTTGGCTAGCCTCATCCTGAGGAAAAGGGCATCGAGTGCTCTCTATACCATCCTCAGGGATGGGAAAAAATCTCCCAGTCCCAACGCTGGGATACCGGAAGCTGGCTTCGCTGGCGCCTTAGGAATCCAGCTCGGCGGAGTGAATTACTATCAGGGGGGAAAAACTGCCAAACCCATATTGGGGAGTAGGGCCAAGCAAAGAGATGAAGAAGATATTATTCAGGCAATTGGTCTGATGTGGGTCATCTCAGGTATGGCTTTTCTCACGGTAGCGCTCATTCTATGGTATATCAGGGGTTTGTTCTAGACAAAAAGCCTTTTCAAAGGTAAAAGTGCTTCGAGAGAAGACACGCTCCATTAAGCCTCAGAGGACACAAGGATTATGAAAAATGGAAGGTCAAGATTAAGGACATTTGCAGCAATAGGTGCTCTTGCGGGGAGTGTCCTTGGTGGACCGACTGGCATCTTGCCGGCTGCCGAGTTCCCCTTGCGAATTGTGGATGGACTGGGAAGAGAGGTAAGTATATCCAAACAGCCAGAGACTATTATTTCATTGGCGCCGAGCAATACGGAGATACTTTTTGCCCTGGGTTTGGTGGATAAGCTCGTTGCCGTTTCCCAGTATTGTAACTACCCCCCAGAAGTTCAAGACAAACCAAAAGTCGGTGGTTTTTCCACCATTAACATCGAAAAAGTTGTGAGCTTCGAACCGGATTTGATTCTGGCTACAGGTGGGGTACAGGAAGAGGCTGCTCGCGACCTGGAAAGACTTGGGCTTACGGTGATAAGCCTGAATGCCAAGAGGACTGGGGATGTGCTCGAGAATATACTACTGGTGGGAAAGGTCACAGGAAGAGTGGAATCAGCCAGGAGACTGAGAGGTAATCTTGAGGAGAGGATCAGGGCTGTGACTTCCAAGACCAGGGACCTGCCAGGTACTCAAAGGCCAAGGGTATTCTACGAGGTTCAATACGACCCTTTGATGACAGCGGGTCCAGGAACATTTATTGACGACCTAATTCATTTGGCTGGAGGAGTTAACATTGCCTCGGATTCTGCTATAAAATATCCTGTATATAACTTAGAGATATTAATCGAGCGCAATCCAGAGGTAATTATTGTTTCTTTCTGGCATGGTAGTATCGTGGCCTCGGTAGAGGGAGTGAAGAGCAGGAAAAGATGGAAAATCATAGATGCAGTTAAGAACAATCGGATCTACGGTATTCATGCGGATCTCGTCTCTCGCCCCGGACCTCGAATAGTGGATGGATTGGAGGAGATAGCGAAGTATATTCATCCAGAATTGTTCAAGAAATGAACGACCAGGAGGTGTGGGTTGCATAGAAATCACCTCAAAAAAATCTTCCATTGGAAATTGATTATTGCTTACCTTGCACTAGTTCTAGGATCAACTGTTGTCCTGGCAACAACTCTGGGTCCTGCGCATATATCTCCGTCTGTGGTACCTAAGATACTGTTCAGCAGACTCCCTCTCATACATCACCTAATCACCCCTTCCTGGTCAACTGGTGAAGCCGCCATAATCTTGGAGATTCGGCTGCCGAGAATCATCCTGGGAGTGCTGGTGGGAGCAGCTCTGGCTGTCGCGGGAACAACTATGCAGGCACTCTTCAGAAATCCCATGGCGGATCCCTACATAATAGGAATCTCATCCGGGGCAGCTCTGGGGGCGATTGTTAGCCTCACTTTCGGACTGAACATATTTGGCCTCTACACCCTACCTTTAATGGCTTTCATATGTGGTGCGGCTGTCATTTTCTTAGTCTACAGTATTGCCTCTGTGAGAGGAAAGCTCCCTGTCAGTACACTCTTGCTTTCAGGGATAGCGATAGCCCTATTCTTATCAGCTATTATCTCTTTTTTGATGTATACGGCCGGCGAGGAGCTGCACGGCATTGTGTTCTGGCTGATGGGTGGACTCTGGGGGCGAAGCTGGAGCCACGTTTTGATGGCATTTCCTTTCATATTGTTGGGGATAGCTGTGATTCACATCTTTGCCAGAGATTTAAATATAATGCTTCTTGGCGAGGAGCCTGCTCAACACCTGGGAATTGAGGTAGAAACCGTGAAGAAAATCATAATATTTTCCACTTCCCTCACTGTCGCCGCCGCGGTATCAGTCAGTGGAATCATTGGGTTTATCGGTCTGATAACCCCCCATATCATGAGGATCTTGGTGGGACCTGACCACAGAGTTCTTTTGCCAAGCTCTGCCCTGGTAGGCGGGATTTTCCTGGTTTGGACTGACACTCTGGCACGAACAATCATTGCCCCCACGGAAATACCAGTTGGCATAATCACGGCACTTTTCGGTGCTCCCTTCTTTTTGTATCTTTTGCGAACAAGAAAGAGGTCAATGTTCTAGGAGAGTACAAAGATGCAAACAGTGAGCCTTCGAATTGACAATATCGCTTGCCGCTACGAGACTGCAAATGTTTTAGAGAACATTAGTTTTTCGGCTACTGCAGGTGACTTCGTAGGAGTCATAGGACCAAATGCTTCCGGGAAATCAACCCTGCTTAAGAGTATCAGCAAGATATTAAGGCCGCACACCGGAGTGGTGCTTCTAAATCAAAGGGATATCTACACTTTGAAGAGTGCTGGAGTAGCTAAGAAATTAGCGGTAGTACCCCAGAAATCCGCCATTAGTTTTGCCTTTACAGCACTAGAAGTCGTTCTTATGGGTAGAGCCCCTCATCTGGGGAGATTTGAAATTGAGGGCAGAGAGGACCTCCTCATTGCTAAACGATCAATGGAGCTAACCAATACATGGCACCTTCGTGAGCGGCCTATCGATAGGTTAAGCGGAGGAGAGGAACAAAGGGTTATTATTGCCAGAGCTCTTGCTCAGGAGCCTAGAGTTCTTTTGCTTGATGAGCCGACGGGTCACCTGGACATCAACCACCAGATAGAGATACTGGACCTCATCAAGAGATTGAATAAAGAGTGGGAAATGGTCGTCATAGCTATCTTCCATGATCTCAATGTCGCCTCACAGTATTGTGATAGATTAATTCTGCTCTTCGAGGGGAAGATATTTGCGGCGGGCAGGGCAGATGATGTTCTTACCCGAGAGAATATTGAAAAGGTGTACGGAATAAGAGTTATTGTTAAAGAGGATGATGTTTCAGGCAAATTGCTTATCCATCCTCAAAGAAAAAGTGCGGTCAGACCAACTAAAGGCAAAGTCCACATAGTGGCAGGTTGTGGTAGTGCAGTCTCACTAGTGAGTAGGCTGGTTGAAGAGGGTTACAATGTGAGTCTGGGGGTACTGAATGTAGGAGATTCTGATTATATTGCTGCAAAGACCTTGGGACTGGATGTTGTTGAAGAAAAGCCCTTTTCCCGTATAACTCAGGAAAGTCATCAGAAGAACCTCGAATTCATCAAGGAAGCAGACTATGTCATACTAACAAACATACCCATCGGATTTGGCAACATAAAGAACCTGGAGGCAGCAGGACAGGCACAAACTTTGATCACTATTGAAAAAGAACCTATTGAGGAAAGAGATTACACCAAAGGAGAGGCAACCAAGCTCTACCACCAGCTAAGAGCTAATGCTACTATCGCAGCCGATTCGCATTCTGTCCTGGAGAGGCTAAAATCTGTGGAAAGTCGAGCCAGGTCTTGAGAGGGAATGAAGATGCAGGTAAAGATCCCTGGTACCTGTGGGGAACTGGTGCAGGGGAGAGTGAAGGGAAAAGACTCTCACATAACCTGACCGGTTCAGATTTTCTCCCCGGTATCCGTTCGGCTAACTCAGCGCTCTGGCCAAATAGAATGTCCTCCTGATAAAGTAAAATCGAGACTCATCGGAGGAGGAGAGCACGAAGATGGAAGACAAGGCCTACTCCCATGGAGGCAACCGGAGGGAAGTAGAGGAAAGATACGGCCTCCCACCAAACAAGATCCTTGATTTCAGTGCCAGCATAAGCCCCTGGACAGGCTCCCTGATGATAGAGGAAATAGTCAAAGGCAACTTAGAGAGCATTTACCATTATCCGGATCCTGAGTGCAGAGAGTTAGTCAAGCAGATTAGCCAATACCTGGCCGTAGATACAGAAAATATTCTTGCTGGCAACGGGTCGACGGAACTCATATATCTGGCAGCCCGGATTCTTTCACCCCGAAGAGCCCTGATTCTCTCCCCTACTTTCTTCGAATATGAGCGGGCCTTGAGAATCGGTGGGGGAGAGCCAAAACTCCTATTTCTTAGAGAAAGTCAAGGGTTTTCCCTTAACGTTCAAACAATCATCGACGAGACAAAAGACGTTGAGGCCGTTTTTATATGCAACCCAAACAACCCTACGGGTACGTTTTTTACGAAGGATGAACTAATTGAGTTGGTAAAGATGACCGAGGAAAGAAAGATAGCTCTCATTCTAGATGAGAGCTATATTGACTTCAAGTATCCCGGGGAGACTCTGGCAAGGGAAGCACCAAAGGCTCATTGTCTTCTTGCCTTGAGGTCCTTCACTAAGTTCTTTGGCATTGCAGGTTTAAGACTCGGTTATGGGGTTGGAGCAAGGCGCCTGATTCAAAAAATGGCTGGCCTAAAGGAGCCGTGGGCGGTTAACTCTTTGGCCCAGGCTATCGGCATTTCTCTTTTGAGGAATGAACAGAGTATGAAAAAGATCCGGGAAGCCGCATCTAGAGAAAGTGAGTTTTTGTTTGGTGAGCTTTCCCGAATGAGAGGACTTAAGCCCTATCCTCCAGAAGCTAACTTCATTCTGGTCAAGATAGAAACAGGAATCTCTTCCGTGAAGCTCAGGGAGGATTTAGCCAGAAGGGGCATCCTCATTCGAGATTGTAGCAATTTCACTGGACTTAGCGACAAATTCTTTCGGATAGCGGCCAGAAAAAGAGAAGAAAACTCAAGATTGATTGAGGTTTTGAGGGAAACGGTCCAAGGAGGATGAAAGAATGACGAGTGACTTTGAGGCAAGAGGAGTTATTGCAGCAATCATTACTCCCTTTAGTGATGAAGATGACGTAGATGAGCCGGGACTGGAGAAACTAACTGAGTACCTTGTTAAGGGAGGAGTTCATGGCATTATGACCAGTGGAGGGACGGGAGAGTTCCCGCATCTTCTGAGAGAGGAGAGGAAGAGGGTCACAGAGGTTGTAGCCAGGGTGGCGCGAGGCAAGATTCCTGTCTTCGCTGGAACAGCTGCCTGCAGCACTAAAGAGACAATTCTGCTCTCCCAAGATGCTCAAAAAGCAGGGGCAAATGCAGTGATTATCACAGCTCCCTACTACTTTGGCTTGCCCGATGAGTCCCTCTATGAGCATTTTAAGACAATCGCCAGGGAAATAGAGCTGCCGGTAGTACTCTATAACAATCCTTTGTATACGGGTAACAACTTAAGCCCCCAGTTAATACGCCGATTGAGCGAGATTGCGGGCATTGTAGGCCTCAAACAGAGCAATTCCGATTTAGGTCAGCTGGTGGAAGCTATTAGACAGGCGGGAGAGAAACTTTCCATTCTTACTGGAATTGATAGTCAGTTCTACGCCACCCTGTGTGTAGGCGGAAAGGGAATATTTTCAACGGCTGCCTGTGTAATTCCTCAACAAATGGTTGCACTCTACGACGCTGTACAAAAAGGGTCGCACCATAAGGCTTTGACTCTTCATATGAAGCTCCAGAGGCTTAACAAATTCCTGGAGTACGATCCGGGGTATGTTGCTCCCTGCAAGGAGGCTCTGAGGACCCTGGGTCTTCCCGCAGGGAGGGTACGCATGCCCTTACCAGAGCTCACCTCCCAGGAGAAAGATGATATTCAAAAGGCCCTGCAGGACCTGGGGATACCAGGGTAGAGTCTGATTCCAGCCACTCGTCCCTGAACTCTCCCCAGAATTTTGCACACTTTCTGTCAAGATAGTAAATAACGGAGAAATAGGGACATACGGACGCATTGATGTTTGTGGTCTTGACAA
>CAYYHL010000037.1:0-11566 GCA_964471775.1 uncultured Clostridia bacterium | reverse complement strand
CATTATCTCTTTCTGGCGTTGTTCGGCGAAAACCCAAACGCCCCTATGAGAGGATACATCAACCCTCTTTTCCTCTTTTTCCAGAACGAGAGCCTCCTCTGGACAGGCATCCACACAGGCTCCGCAGAAGGTGCAGGCGGCGAGAATTCTCAGCTTCCC
Source organism: uncultured Clostridia bacterium (assembly GCA_964471775.1). Taxonomy (GTDB): domain Bacteria; phylum Aerophobota; class Aerophobia; order Aerophobales; family AE-B3A; genus SOJT01. The sequence continues at coordinate 11,407 of CAYYHL010000037.1, read as the reverse complement.
GTCCTTCAGCTTCAGGGCAGAAAATGAACAGCTGGAGATACACTCTCCGCAGCCATTACACTTCTCCAGGTCCACGCGTATCTCAGCCATAAATGTACCTCTTCACCTAAAAAACTTCTCTTTCCCTAAGTTTCTCTATTAGTCTATCAGCTACCTCAGGCATCTCACCTGTAAGAACCTCCCCCTTGGGGGGAGGTTCAGGAGTGAAGATTTTGATAACCCAGGTTGGGGATCCTTCCAGCCCTATCCTCTTTCGGTCCAGGGTAAGATCATCAGCACTCCAGACTAAGACCTCTTTTTTTTTGGCACTCAAAAGGCCCTTCAGGGAAGGATAGCGGGGTACGTTGATCTCTTTGGTCACCGTGACCAGACACGGCAGGGTAGATTCCACCTTCTCAAAGGCATCCTCCAGGGCTCTCTCGGCTCTTATTCTGTTCCCGTTGATTTCTATTTTTCGAGCATAGGTAATCTGAGGAATCCGGAGCCATTCAGCGAGTCCTGGTCCAACCTGAGCTGTATCTCCATCAATAGCTTGCTTTCCTAAAATGAGCAGATTAAAGCTCCCTATTTTCTTAATGCCCATGGCCAACGTGTAAGAGGTAGCCAGGGTGTCTGAGCCAGCAAGGGTAGAATCTGAGATAAGAATAGCCTGATCTGCTCCCATGGCTAAAGCCTTTCTCAGTGCTTCTTTTGCCTGAGGAGGTCCCATAGAAATTACTGTTACCCGACCCCCTTTTGCCTCTCTTAACCTCAGGGCTTCTTCGACAGCATTCTCATCAAAAGGATTTATTATCCCTTTGGCACTTTCTCGAACCAGGGTGTTGGTCTCACGATTTACCCTGATATGAGGCAACTCCTCCGTATCCGGAACTTGTTTAATGCAAACAACGATATCCATAGTGAGTCTCTCTGGCTGTGAGTTCATCTTTCTTTGAGGATGAGGTTAGCAATGATGCCTCGTTGAATCTCTGAAGTTCCCTCAATAATTTCAAAAAGCTTAGCTTCTCTCATATAACGCTCTACCGGGTAATCCTTCATATAACCGTATCCTCCAAATACCTGCACAGCTTTGGTGGTTACCTCCATGGCCACCTCCGAAGCGTAAAGTTTTCCCATAGAGGCTATCTGCTCAAAGGCTTCTCCTCTGTCCAGGTGCCACGCAGCCCGATAGAGAAGGTATTTAGCTGCCTCTATCTTGGTGGCCATATCTGCCAGCATATGCTGCACAGCCTGAAAACTGGAGATGGGTCTGCCGAATTGAACCCTCTCTCTAGCATATGCTCTGGCTTTCTCAAATGCAGCCTCAGCTATCCCCAGCGCTCCGATCCCTACACCGATCCTTCCAGCAGCGAAGGTCCCCATTGCGACTTTGAAACCTCTCCTCTCTTTCAACAAAACGTTGCTCGTAGGAACTCTACAATCATTAAAGATGAGCTCCACATTGGGAAGAGCACTCAATCCCATCTTTTCAAAATGTTGCCCAAAACTGAATCCTTCGGTCCCTTTTTCCAACAGAAAAGCGGTCAGACCTCGAGGTCCAGATTTCTTGTCTATGTTGGCGATGACTATGTAAATATCTGCCACTTCTCCATTAGTAATAAAGATTTTGGTGCCGTTCAGAACAAAATGACCGTTTTCCTTCCTGGCTGTGGTTTGAACATTACCCGCATCCGAGCCAGCTTCCGGTTCAGTCAAAGCGAAGGCACCGAGAGACTGGCCACTGGCAAGAGGAGGGAGAAATTTTTTCTTTTGCTCTTCGGTTCCATATTCTTCTAGAGGATAGCTACAAAGAAGATTGGCCCCAAAAATCAGGCCCGTGGTGGCACAGGCCTTGGAGATTCTCTCAGCAATCAGGGTCCAGGTTACATAGTCCATCCCCAATCCCCCAAACTCTTTAGGGATGGTAATACCAAATAGATCAAGCTCGGCCAGTTTCTTCACGTTTTGACTGGGAAATTCCCCCGTTTCGGAGATTTCATCCGCCTTGGGAGCAAACTCCTTTTCACACACTTCATCAAGCACTTCCAAGATCATTCTTTGGTCGCTAGATAAGGCAAAATCCATCAGAACCTCCTTCCTCAAATCCCACAACCAGCCTGAGATTGGGAGTCAATATATTTGTTTTCATTGCATTTGTCAAGAATTGCTATGAATTGTGGGTTAGGGTAACTCAAGGTGAGAAATAAGGGCCTTTTGGATGGTGGGAACGAGAAGCTCAAGACCACTACTAGAGGATTTTCCTCAGCGGCCACCCGGAGTGGTGGTGACACAGGGCTACGGCCAGGGCATCGGCAGCATCATCTGAGGGAAGCTCTGGTAGCTGAAAAAGCTCCCTGACTCTGTATTGCATCTGGCTCTTGGTGGCTCTTCCGTATCCGGTGATGGTTTGTTTCACCTGCAGGGGAGTGTAGCAGAATACCTTTGCTCCGTTCGAGGAGGCTGCTAGCATTATGACTCCCTGTGCTTGCCCGACAGAAATAGCGGTCTTGCTATTTCGGCAAAAGAATATCTCCTCCACAGCTATTTCCTCGGGCCGGTGCTTCTGGACAATATCCTCTATACTTTGATAAATTCTCCTTAGCCGCTCAGCGGGTTCCTTGTCGGGAGTTGTACGAATGAGACCATATTCAAGAGCTCGAGGATTAACTTTTGTCTCAATTAAGCCGTATCCCGTACTGGCTGTCCCCGGGTCGACTCCCAGAATAATCATTGCCCGCACCCTTAACCCGAGCGTCCGAGGATAGCCTGAACCATATCCACTGCCCGTCGGGTAGGACTCACATCATGAGTTCTCACTAGTCTTGCTCCCCTCCAGACCGCCATGCAAGTAGCAGCCAAACCTCCTTCCAGACGCTCCTCCTGAGGTAATCCAAGCACATTTCCGATGAAGGACTTACGGGAAAGACCCACCAGAATCGGTTTACCTAAACTGGCCAACTCTTCCAATCTTCTCAAGATTTCCAGATTATGAGCGGTGGTTTTTCCAAAGCCAATCCCTGGATCAACAATGATTCCCCTCCCGTCTGCCCCGGCTTCTTCAGCCAGCTTAATGCTGCTGTCCAGATAGGAGACTATCTCTTCCATTAGAGAGCCATATCGAGGGTTATCCTGCATGGTCTTCGGCGTACCCTTAATATGCATGAGAACAACCGGCACCCCGTATCCAGCCACAATCTTTCTCAAATCGGGGTCGAATCGCAAGGCGCTGATATCATTCACCATCTCAGCGCCTTCTTCGATGGCCTGCCTGGCTACCTCAGCCTTATAGGTGTCAACGCAGATGGGTATGGAGAACTGTCTTTTTATCTTCCCTATCACGGGTATGACCCGGCCAAGCTCTTCATTAAGACCTATAGGGTCTGCTCCGGGCCTCACCGACTCCCCACCGACGTCGATGATGTCAGCCCCCTCGCCTATCATTTCCTCCACTCTCGCAAGAGCCTCATCTTCGCCAGTGTACCTGCCTCCGTCATAGAAGGAATCTGGGGTCACATTCAAAATCCCCATCACCACTACTTTTTGCTCCAGATCTATATCTCTACTTCTTAGACGAAGCAGCATTCCTCTTCCGGGACTCATCTCGACGTGAAGTCTTATGAAGAACTCTCTTTCTCACCACTTTTTTGGACTTGGGGACATCTTCACCCACTATCTTCTTACCAAGAATTCCTTCTATTTCCTCTTTATCCAGAACCTCCTTTTCCTCAAGTGTTCTGGCTAAGGAGTCCAGCTTGTCTTTATTCTCACGCAGAATTTCCAAAGCTCGAGAGTAGGACTCCTCAATGATGCGGCGAATTTCCTTGTCAATATCGAAAGCGAGCTCCTCACTGTAGTTTTTCTCTTTGAGGAAATCTCTTCCCAGAAAAACTTCCGCGTCCCCGGCCCCCAGGGTTACCGGACCCAATTTCTCACTCATCCCGTAATCACAGATCATCTTCCTAACAATAATAGTAGCCTGTTTAAGATCATTCTGTGCCCCCGTGCTCACCTCCTTTAGAGCAAGATCCTCACTCGCTCTTCCTGCCAGAAGTACGCTAAGTTTATCCAGAAGTTCTGACCTGGTAGCCAGATATCTATCCTCTAAAGGCAGCTGCAGCGTATATCCGAGTGCCACTGAACCACGCGGAATAATGGAAACCTTATGAATGGGATCCGCATAAGGGAGCACGTTTCCCACCAGAGTATGACCACTCTCATGGTAGGCAATGATCCTTTTTTCTTTTTCCATCATAACCCTTGACTTTTTCTCCGGCCCAGCGATCACTCTGTCAATAGATTCTTCCAACTCCTCCATGCCAATTTCATTTTTGTTCGTTCGGGCTGCAAGAAGAGAGGCCTCATTAACCAGATTCTCTATGTCTGACCCTACAAACCCCGGAGTCCTTCGGGCAAGAACCTTCACATCTACTCCCTTTGCCATGGGTTTGTTCTTCATATACAGGGCTAAGATCTCTTCCCTTTCCCTTATATCAGGTACATTAAGGCTAATCCGCCGATCGAATCTTCCCGGCCTGAGAAGTGCATTATCCAGAACATCAGGGCGGTTGGTGGCCCCCATGATTATCACTCCGCTACGAGGACTAAACCCGTCCAGTTCCACCAGGAGCTGATTCAGAGTTTGTTCCTTCTCATCATGACCTCCTCCAATACCGGCAAATCTTTGTCTGCCCACGGCATCCAGCTCGTCAATGAAAATGATACAGGGGGCACTTTTTCTCCCTTGCTCAAAGAGATCCCGCACTCTCGCCGCACCAACACCCACAAACATCTCTACAAAGTCTGAGCCGCTAATGCTGAAGAACGCCACCCCAGCCTCCCCGGCTACAGCACGGGCCAGGAGGGTTTTGCCGCCTCCAGGAGGCCCTACCAGAATAACTCCCTTGGGAATCTTAGCTCCCAGTCTTTGAAACTTCTGTGGGTTCTTTAAGAACTCTACTATCTCCTTTAGTTCCTCTTTTGCTTCCCTCAGTCCCCCCACGTCCGCAAAGGTTGCTTTCATTTTTTCCTTGGAAGTCAAACGAGCCCGGCTTTTACCAAAGGAAAGGGCCCGATTTCCGGTAGTCCGCATAGATCTGATAATATAGATCCACACCCCCACGAAGATAAGAATGGGCAGAAGACCTCCCAGAAGGCTACTTACCCAGGGGGAGGATTCTGGTTCAGCCCCTATCTCCACACCCTTTTCCCTCAGCATGCTGATCAAGTCAGGATCATTAGGGACATAGGTTTTGAACTTGGTTATTTCATTCAGCTCTCCCTCTATCCAGTTCCCCTTTATGAGGACCTTACTGATTTGATTCCTTTCCACCATGCTTAAGAATTCACTGTACGAGAGTTCTTCTTGCCTAATTCCGGAGCCGAGACGGACGAAATTGAAGAGGGAGACGATGACCACAAAGACAAGGAAAAGCAAAAAGAGATTCTTTGCAAATTTGTTTCTTCCCACAGGTCTTTGATGCTTCTTGTCATTCATACCTTTCTTCCTCTTAGTTTTTCTAGCAGGTCTGATATCTTTCACCCTCTAGATTCTAGTACAAAAAACAAAAAAAGCAAGTCTAGCTCTCGATTTTGGCCCTCTTTTGTCGCATCTTGAGGCCTCCGGTAGTTCCATAGTAAACAGCCTCGGTCCCGATTTCTTCCTCTATTCGTAGGAGCCTGTTATACTTGGCCGTTCTCTCGCTGCGGCTACAGGAGCCAGCCTTTATCTGACCGGCCGTGAGCCCCACTGCTAGATCAGAAATAGTAGTATCTTCGGTCTCACCAGAGCGATGAGATACAACAGTGCCATACCCGTATTTTTTGGCCATCTCAACAGCCTGCACGGTTTCACTAAGAGTGCCCGCTTGATTGGGTTTGATGAGAATAGCGTTGGCCACCCCTTCCTCCACTCCCTTCTTAAGACGAGTCACATTAGTTACAAAAAGATCGTCACCGACAATCTGAGTTTTTTTTCCCAGCCTCTGGGTAAGAAGTTGCCAGCCCTCCCAGTCATCTTCGGCCAAGCCATCTTCTATAGAAATAATGGGGAAATGACAGACAAGATCCTCGTAGAAATCGATGAGCTCCTCGGCAGTCATTTCCTTCTTCGCCTCAGCCTCTAGAATGTACCTACCATTACGATAGAAGCTACTGGCCGCAGGGTCCAAAGCCAAGGCCACGTCCTTGCCTGCCTCATAACCTGCCTCCCGGATGGCCTGCACCATTAGCTCTAGAGCTTCCCGATTCGAGGAGAGATTTGGTGCAAAACCTCCTTCATCTCCCACGGCGCTGCTGTAGCCCCTTTCTCTTAGAGCTGACTTCAGACAGTGGAAAGTCTCAGCTCCCATGCGCAGGGCCTCTGAGAAACTGAAAGCCCCTATGGGTACAATCATGAACTCCTGAAGATCTACATTATTATCGGCGTGCTTTCCTCCGTTCAAGAAATTCATCAGAGGAACAGGTAGCATCCTCTCTCCCCTTCCCCCCAGGTATCTATAAAAAGGAAGATTGACGGAGCATGCGGCAGCTTTAGCACAAGCTAGTGAGACAGCTAAAATAGCGTTAGCTCCCAGCCTCCCTTTATTCTTAGTTCCATCCAGTTTAATCATAATCTCGTCGATCTTGCTCTGGCAAAGGGGATTCTCATCCTTGAGCTTTGGTCCTATTATTTCATTTACATTCTTAACCGCCCGAGTTACACCCTTTCCCATCCATTCCTTCCCCCCGTCCCTGAGCTCCATAGCCTCGTGCTTACCTGTGGAAGCTCCGGAGGGAACGGCTGCCCGTCCGGTTGCTCCCCCATCCAGCCATACCTCTGCCTCCACGGTAGGGTTTCCGCGGGAGTCGAGAATCTGCCTTGCCTTTACGCTCCTGATTTTTTCCGCCACAGCTAACCCCTAAGCTTTCTCCAAACGGATCTCATCCCCATCTTGCACCTTCTTAAGCTCTTCCAGGCTTCCCTGGACCTTTCCCAGCATAACAACCGGGCTGGCTGCCCTTATTTCCTCTCCCTGGCTCACTGGGGTAGGGCCAAAGAATATACAGAAGGCCCTCCCTGGGGGCCAAAAGGCAATGTCGCCCTTCTCGACCACTTCCTTTTTCTCGCCCCCGGCAGGCTCTACGGAGATAGCAAAATAGATTTCATCTCCCCATCGGCTCACCGAGGAGGTTTGCGGGAGAGACTTCCATAAAGCCTCAGCCACAGAAGAGGAGTTCAGGACAGCTTTCCTCTGGATCTTTCCAGTCAAAATTCTGATTTCTCTAGCCATAAATCCACCTTTCTGACACTGAATCTATTTCTCGCCCCGGGCTAATCTCACCTTATAATTCCTCAATTTTTTCTCCACCTCGCTCGAGTCGAGGGACAGGATCTGCGCAGCCATAATGGCGGCATTCTTAGCCCCCACTTTCCCTATGGCCATACAGGCCACGGGGACCCCTGTTGGCATCTGCAGGATAGAATAGAGGGCATCCAATCCTTCCAGGGGTGGGGAGGATAGAGGAACTCCTATCACCGGCAGAGTAGTATTGGCAGCAATAGCTCCGGGCAGGTGAGCTGCTCTTCCTGCTCCAGCCACCACCACCTTCACTCCACGCTCCGCTAGATTTCTTGCGTACTTTAGAGTGGCTTCAGGCATCCGATGAGCTGAGAGAATTCTCACTTCATAAGGAATGGCAAACTCATCCAAGGTCTTGAGGCAATGCTCCATTACCTCTCGGTCGGAGGAGCTTCCCATAACCACACTAACTAAGGGTTCAGACAACATTAGGTCCTCCTTCAGTACACGACCTTGTTTAAGGGGTACTCCACAATTCCCTCTGCCCCTATTCTCTTTATCCCTGGAATGAGCTCCCGAGCCAGGAGTTCATCCACTATTATCTCCACCGCCCACCACCCTTCCTGGGAAAGCTTGGAGATAGTGGGCCTCTTCAAGGCTGGCAAGAGATCTAGAAGCTCTCCCAAATTCTCCTGGGAAACGTTCATCTTCAATCCTACTTTCCCGTAGCCGTTTATGGCTCCCTCCAACAGAATGGCCAGATTCTTGATTTTCTCTTTTTTCCACTTATCCTGCCAGGCCAGCTCATTAGCAATGAGCCAGGTGGTAGATTCTATGATAGTATCTATGACACGAAGATTGTTAGCCTTCAAGGAGACCCCGGTCTCCGTGAGTTCCACAATGGCATCCACCAGACGAGGAGGTTTTGCCTCTGTGCTTCCCCAGGAAAACTCAACCTCTGCCTTAATCCCCCTCTTCTTTAAATAGTCCTTGGTCACTTCAACCAGTTCGGTAGCAATCCTCCCGCCTTCAAGATCCTCAACCTTTTTTATGGGAGAGTCCGCAGGGACGGCTAATACCCATCTTACCTTATTCAACCCCTGCTTGGAGTACACCAACTCCTTCACTCTCCTCACTTTCGCCCTTCTCTCCATAATCCAGTCGTTACCTGCCAGCCCCGCATCCAACGTCCCCTTTTCTACATAAAGAGGGACTTCTTGGGTTCTAATAAACATTCCTTCCAGCTCATCGTCATTAATGGAGGGAATGTAGGCCCTTTCTGCCCGTCGGATTAGCCAGCCGGCTCTCTCAAAAAGCTCCAAGCTCATCTTCTCTAGACTACCTTTGGGTAGTCCAATTCTCAGTTTCTTCATTCTCTTACCTTGTATCCCTGTATATGCAATTGCCTAGGCTTTTTCCTGCCACCGGGCGATCTCCTCAGCTATTCCCTGAATAACGTAATTATTATCCACCACTACTAACCTTTCCTCTTCCACTCGGATAGACCCCTGGGGTGAAAGATATTTTTCCAGGCGAGGCAGAATCTCATCCGTATCAAGCTCCCCCAGGTAAAAGGCCTTTGTTTGGGGAAGTTGGTTATGCTCCTCAATGGAAGCGATGATTTCTCTCATTCTGGCCACCTGATAGGCCCCATCTTCTATGGTTACGCTATTAGCGCCTTCACCCATCCTAACAGAACCTTTGCTGGAAAGACTGGTTGAGACGGCTTTCCTTATTTGCTGAGGAGTAGAATAAGAAAGCTCAAAGGTTTCCTCTCGTCTTTGCTCCTCGAAGGTGCCGATTTCACTGACAAGAGCCTGGATGTCCTCAATCTTGTCCTCATTATCCCTCACCAGAACGGAATTGGGAGGAGCCTCCCTGGGGTTCATCTCCACCATTCCCTGAATGGAGAGAATTTCTCTCACCCGGTCAGCCATCTCCTGGGCCAGGGCATATTTGAAAACAAATACTTTCTTTGTCCTTCCCTTGATTTCTCGAGGAGTAATGATGTGCGGCTCAACTGTGACTACCAGATTTCTTTTTTCCGTCTTCTCGTAACGACTCTTAAAAAGATTGCCAACAATGGGAAGGTCAGAGAGAATAGGAAGACCGGCAACGGTTTCCGTCTTTTTCTCTCTCATCAGTCCGCCAATGACGATGGGTTCCCCGCTCCTTACCGCAATGTTGGTAGGTGCAATGTCGCTACGAAAAATCGGATGTCCCGGCTCGAATTGTTCCCAGTCAGACACCGCCAGAACGATGGACATCTGAACAAGGTCCTTTGCCACAATCTCGGGTAGTACCTGAAGCACAATCCCTACCGTTGCATATTCCCACTTTTCGGGTATTACCGCGGTATCTGTGGCTACCGCCTCGCTTACCTTATAGGGAACTCTTGTCACCACATATATCCCGGCTACCTGACCGCTCAAGGTGCTCACCTCGGGCTCTAACAAGAGTTCGGCCTGGTCGGTTTCTACGAGAGCCTTTATAATAGCTTCCAGTTTTTCCTCCCCGGCCGTCAACCTGTAAAATGCATATTTGATCCCGCTCAGGCCCACTCCTTCTTCAATAAGCTTTCCCAATTCCATACCTGTACCTTCTCCAGTTTCTCCCGACGGAACGTTAACTCCGGTTAGGCGCTCCAGGTGGATTCCGAACTCTCGCGTTGCCTCCTCGCTGAGTTCCAGAAGTCTTGCTTTGATCTGAATTTGCCTGGCTTGGAGGGGAAACTCAGCTATGGCTCCTTCCACCTCCTGGATCTGCTGCCTTTCAGCCCTTATCATTATCCTTCCAGTCGCAGTGTCTATCGACATTGAGGGCTCTCCCCAGGCTTCAGCACCAAGAAGTAGAACCAACACTGACAATGCGGCGAATACAGAGGTTCCTTTTGTTTTGCTCATTGCTCTCTCCAACGTTGCGGGTTTGGGTGATCCTAACCTTCTTGAGGGTTTCCTCTCCCGGATCTCAGTCGAATGGTACTTTGTTCCATTGGGCGCTCACTCTGGTCCCATCGTGCCCAGCTCGATTTCGAGAGTTTGAACTTCCATCTGCATCCATTCTCCCTCGGGCGTAAGACCCTCAATATCATCTGGGCTGATTCCCAGGATACTAGCCATGGCCAAGGCGATACGCTCTAATGAGCCTTCCCTGATGTAGAAAGTCCTGGTGATTATCTCGCCAGCAGTTTCTGGACCGTTCAGGTACGTAATCAGTTCATCAATCTTGCCAATATTTCGCTTAAGGTCTGTAACATAGATAACATTATCTTCTGTCTCGCTCTCTTCTAGAGATGGCACTTTTCCACTCGCAGGTTCGCTGAGTTGCCGCTCAAGGACTCTTTCACTAACAGTCCCTCTCGGGGCAGGCTCTTCCTGGGGAATAAGAATGAATTCCCCTTCCTCTTGAGGTCGCTCACTTGTTCCCCGCATCCTCGGAAGACGAATTTCCCCGTAGTCGGTTATTAAGCCCTGCAGCAAAGGCTGCACTTCCCCAGGGGTGAGACATACGAAGAAGTACTTCTTAGTTACTAACTCATCTTCCAGGTTGTCAGTCTTTCTCACCAATCTCTCTATCTTCTCCAGGTTCTTCTGGACATCGCTCACTACAAAGCTGGAGGTATCTTCCTCGATCTCCAGAGTTCCCTTATCAGAGAGCATCTCCTGAGCTTTATCCGCCAGGAGCCTCAGAGGGGCGAATTTTATCCGGTATCTTTTCTTTTTAGGAATGAAGCTATCCTGCTGCTCAATAAGTCTCCCGAGCTTAAAAAGGTGGTAGGAGGTATCTTCTATACTGATAAGGCCCCTCTCTTCATCCACCCCGAGGGTCCCTTCAGGGGAAAGATTCTCCCTTAAAAGAAGAGCAAGATCTTCTATTCTGGCATACTTTATGGGGAAGCTTTCTTCCCTTATCTGTTTTTCTGGCCTGTCCTCATCTGCTACAATAGGTGCTATTTTCTCAAGATAATAGGAAGCATCCCTGATGGTGAGCTCATTCCTCTCCTCATCAACCTCTAACGTCCCTTCAGGGGAAAGATAGCCCTTTATGATCTTTTCCATATCAGAAGCCAGAGCAAACTTTAAGGGGAATGCCTTCTTCTCGGGCTGGAATGTATCGAGATCTGCTAGAACGACTCCGACTTTCTCAAGATA
>CAYYHL010000036.1:0-11588 GCA_964471775.1 uncultured Clostridia bacterium | reverse complement strand
GAAAGGGTTAACTAGGGAGAGACACTGTGCATAGGCACCAATTTGATGTAGTCGTTGTGGGGGGCGGCGCAGGGGGTCTATTCGCAGCAAGCGCTGCTACCGTCCTCGGTGCGAAAACTTGCCTTGTTGAGAAGAGAAGACTGGGCGGCGATTGCACATGGTCTGGCTGCGTTCCTTCAAAGACTCTCATAAGGTCTGCTTCGGTGGCGAGCCTTATGGAGCGAGCTTCTGAATTTGGCTTGAGCATTAAACCCGAGTCCAAGATGGGTAGTGACAATGTAATGGAACACGTGCGCCGGGTCGTGCGTGAGGTGTTCAGCCATGAGACCGCCGAGATTCTGGAGAGGAAAGGAATCAGTGTGGTTTTTGGCGCTCCTCACTTTGTTGACGATGGGGCTATCCAAGTAGGGAATGAAGATATTCGATTCGAAAAGTGTATTATCTGTACCGGGTCGCGTCCGGTAGTTCCAGCCATTGAAGGGCTTGCAGGAATAGATTATTTGACTAACGAGAATGTGTTTGACTTGGAAGGGTTGCCTGAGAATATGATTGTCCTGGGCGGGGGTCCTGTCGGCGTCGAACTAGCCCAAGCACTTCAGAGGCTAGGGGTAGAAGTGTCTCTCGTGGAGATGATGGACACAATTCTTTTCCGAGAAGACCGGGAGATGGTGCGAATTCTTGAAAGGAAAATCAAGGCTGAAGGGGTTAACATTACGACCGGAAAAAAGGCAACGAGGTTCACCAAGAGAGGCAATACCGTTTATGCTACTCTTGAAGACCAGCATAAGAATTTCGAGGAGGTTCTTGCTGAGAGGGTGCTAGTTGCCGTGGGCAGGGCACCAAATACACAAGGACTTTCCCTAGAAAAATGTGGAGTAGCACATACACCGAAAGGTATTATTGTCAACGCCTACCTTCAAACTGCCAACAAGAATATCTTTGCCTGTGGTGATGTTGTTGGGCCGTATCTCTTCAGTCACATGGCAGCTTATCAGGCACAAATTTGCGTGAGGAATGCGCTCTTCTCCAGACACCTCTGGCGGAAGGTGAATTATGACCATGCGGTCTGGGCACTGTTCACCGAGCCGGAGTTGGCTCACCTTGGGTTGACGGAGGACGAAGCCCGGCAAAAGCACCGAGAAATAAGGGTCTACAGAACTGAGTTCTCAGAATGTGACCGCGCAATTACTGATGTACGGAAGGAGGGGTTGGTGAAGGTGATTGCTAATAGGAGAGGTTTCATCCTGGGGGCTCATGTTGTGGGTGCCGGGGCATCAGAGGTTGCCCATGGTTTCGTTATGGCCAAGTGCCTGAAGGTGCCCCTTTCGAGAATGTCTGAGGTTGTATTCATCTATCCCACCCTCTCTGAACTGGTTAAGACTACTGCTACCAAATTCCTCCTGGACAAACTGAAGAGGGGATGGGTAAAAACTCTACTGAGAGTGGCAAAGAGAATCTAGAGATGGTGAGGGACGAATAGCGTGCGAGCAAGGAATCAGTGGTCGGAGCGTGTCCTAATCATATTTATGAAGTACCCAGAGGCTGGCTTCGTCAAAACAAGACTGGCAAAGAGTATCGGGAGAGAGAAAGCGGCGTCAGTGTATCGCCTATTGGTTGAGCTACTCATTAAAAGAACCGATGATGCGAGTTTTGAGAGGTCCATATTCTACACTCCGGTTCACAGGAAACAAGCACTGTTGAAGTGGATGGGTGGTCGGTTGAAGCTATTTCCTCAAAGAGGAGATAATCTAGGCGAGCGAGAGTCTAACGCTTTCCGGTTTGCTTTCGCGAAAGGCGCACACAGGGTAATCCTGATTGGGGCAGACATTCCCTTTCTCGATAACGAACTGATTCTTACGGCATTCAGGGAGTTAGAGAAATGCGACTGCGTGATGGGGCCATCGATGGATGGAGGGTATTACCTTTTGGGCCTGCGCCGCTTTTACGCAACGCTCTTTCGGGAGATAGACTGGGGAACAGATAAGGTGATGAATCAGACCTTACGGGCGATGGAAAAGCTGGGTCTGACCTACACTCTTTTGGAAGAGTGCTTTGACGTGGACGATGTGGAAGATTTGGTCCGGCTCAAAATTAGCTTGTCGAATCATAGAAAGGCAGGATCTGAGGACTTAGATGTCCTCATTGATAGACTTGAGGAGCTATCTGTCGATGCGGAGTGACAGCATACATTTTGGATATTGCCAGAAGGCCTATTTCCTTAAGAGATATTATCCCCAATGGGATTCGCAGTGTTTCCACCTGGAGATAACTTAGCCGGACGAAAAAATGATTGTAGTGACTTAGGGGGGAAGAAAATGAGTGATAAAGAACGTAGACTTCTGGCAAAGGCTAAGGCCGTTCTGAAAAGTAACTGGAGAAGGGATCATACCATCCCTTCTCCCAGGCTATATCCACACCAGTGGAGCTGGGATGCCGCATTCGTTGCCATCGGCTATGCTCGCTATCAACAGAAAAAGGCTGAGCAGGAGCTTTTGTCTTTATTTGAGGGACAATGGACCAACGGGATGCTTCCCCATATCATCTTCCGATACAGGGGTGAGTACTTTCCTGGACCCGAATTCTGGCAAACCGACCTTTCCCCGTGCGCTCCCCGGATAAGAACCTCAGGAATAACTCAGCCTCCGGTGCACGCAATTGCAGTGTGGTATGTATACAGTAACGCCAAGGATAAAAACAGTGCCAGGTCCTTTTTGGAGGAGATGTTTCCCAGATTGTGCGCTTTTCATAGGTATCTATTGACCGCCAGGGACCCTGAGCAATCCGGCCTGATTACTATCTTTCATCCGTGGGAGTCGGGACTCGACAATTCCGTAAGATGGGATGATGCCCTGCAGCGGATCAAGCTCGACAGAGTTCCTCAGTACAAGCGAATCGATACAAGGAGGGTAAGCCCCGACGAGAGACCTACCAAGAAGGCCTACGATCGGTACGTTTATCTGGTTCAGCTCATGAAGGAGGAGCGTTACAATGAGGAAGGGGTGTACGAGAGAATACCTTTCAAGATTAAGGACATTGTGTTCAGCTCAATTTTGTATGTTGCCAACAAGTGCCTCTTGGAAATTGCACAGATTCTTGGGGAAAAGGACGAGGAAATTCGCTCCTGGATGAAACGAACAGAGACTAACTACTTCACCTACTTCTGTCCTGGCACCTCACGTCGTAGCTTAGCATTTGATTTTGACCTCGTCTCCCGTAAAGCGGTAGAAAAAAGGACGGCAGCATCACTAGTGCCCATCTACACGGGTCTTCTGAGCCCGGAATCAGCGGGAGAGGTTGTGGCGTGGATGAAACACGCTCATTTCTGTAGGGAGAATTGCACCCACAGGCACCCGGTTGCGACCTCTATCTCGATGGAGGAAGCCGAGTTCAACCCGATCAACTACTGGCGGGGCCCGGTGTGGATTAATATTAACTGGATGTTGTGTAAAGGACTCAAGGCCTCTGGTTTTCATAAGGATGCTGATACTCTAAGACAAGCTATTATTGGTTTGGTGGACGAGCACGGGTTCTATGAGTACTACAATCCAATGTCAGGGAAAGGTCTGGGAGGAGACAATTTCTCGTGGAGCGCTGCCTTGGTGATTGATCTGCTATCGGATGGAAGAGGGGAAAGATAGCGCTAGCTCCCCCATTTCCCTATAACCTCATCGAAGACGTTCACTACGTCTTCCTCTCTTGATACATCTGCCTTGACCACCAAATCGCTACACCCGTGCTCTCTAATGGACTGACACGCTTTGCGGACCAATTTCTCGGTCACATCAGCTTCATGGAGCCCCTTGCGGTAATTAATGGCCACATTTGCACCCTCTTGTCCAAACCTAATGGCAATAGCCTGGCCAATACCTGCAGAGCCTCCTGTTATTAGAGTATTTCTACCTTCGATTCGGCCCCGTGCGAGCTGATCATCTCAGGTGGAACAATGGAACATCCATACTATCTATCTGTCATGTCATATAGCACAACATTTGACAAAGACACCCTTTTTACCATAATAGAAATGAACCATGAAACACACGGACATAACTGGTATAGAGAATTTTCCGTAGTCGTCTTGAGAATTGATAAGAGCGCAGAATTAATAAGAGCGCAAGGAACAGCGGCAAACGGCCCGAAGTGATGGAGCCCAGGAACACACCCTTTCAAAGTGGTAGCTGCGGTGGCACGGGGGTAGACTTTGGCTTCTGTCGGAATCGGCTGCCTGTTAGCCACAGCCCAATGGTGAACACACCGAGCTAGCTCTTGACCCGGCAGAACTCTGCATTGATCTGGCCCTTCCGATTTGTTACCGTTAATAATAGATGGTTAGCTCAGTGTTTTTGTCCCGAGAAGATCTATCTCTGGGCAGGATGAAACTGGCAAATCCTCCCAGAACAGATGCGAATTCGCCGCCTTCAGCCGGGAAGAGGCTCTGGTGACAAGCGTGCTTTGAAAAAGTGAGGCAAGAAAGGAAAATCGTGCGAGAAGGATACATTACCCTCCGTAAACATGGCGAAGCTCTATTTGTGGTCGTGGCTTTGTTCGTCCTGTACCTTACAAGCTTTTACAGCTATCTCCTTTTCCATAGTCTTGTTGAGCTATTCAGCGTTGTGGTGGCCTGCGGCATTTTTGTACTGGCTTGGCACTCACGCCGCTTTCTGGAAAATAACTACCTCCTCTTTATTGGCATTGCCTATTTGTTCGTTGGCAGTCTGGATTTGGTCCACACGCTTGCCTATACAGGGATGCAGATATTCCCGGGATATGGAACCAACCTGCCGGCCCAGCTCTGGATTGCTGCGCGATATATGGAAAGCATCTCTCTTCTTATTGCGCCCCTTTTCCTCGCCCGGAAGCTAAAAATCAATTTTGTGGTCTCGTGCTTTATCGTGGCTTTTTCTCTTTTACTTCTTTCCATTTTCTACTGGAACATTTTCCCGACCTGTTTTATTGAGGGAACAGGATTAACCGCGTTCAAAGTCATCAGTGAATACCTAATCTCTTCCACCCTCTTAGCCTCTATTCTGCTGCTGGTGCAAAAACGAAGAGAGTTCGATGTGGACGTCTTGCGCCTGCTGGTTGCATCTATTTTCTTGACTACAGCATCTGAGCTGTCCTTCACACTTTACAAAGACCCCTTTGATGTCTACAACGTGGTCGGACACTTCTTCAAGTTCATCTCATTTTATCTCATTTACAAAGCCATTCTGGTAACAGGTTTTGCGAGGCCGTACAATCTCCTATTTAGAAACTTGAAGCGAAGTGAAGAAGCTCTAAAACAGAGTGAAGAGAGACACCGTTCGACAAGCGAGTTTCTTAATCACGTCATTGAATCCCTCCGTCAGCCGTTCTGCGTGATAGATGCCAAAGATTACACGATTAAGATGGCGAACTCGACGGCTCGTCAGAGTAGCCCGGGCAACGGTCTAACCTGCTATGCCCTTACTCATAAACGCACCAAACCATGCGGGGATAGTGAACATGCATGTCCACTTGAAGAGGTGAAAAAAAACAAGAAGCCTGTAGTCGTAGAACACATTCACCGCAACAGGAATGGGGATGTCAGAAATATTGAGATTCATGCCTACCCGGTTCTTGATCGCAAGGGAAATGTTATCCAAATGATAGAGTATTGTTTGGACATCACGGAGCGCAAGAGGGCCGAAGACGTGATAAGAGAGCAGAACGAGCGGTTAAGGGAGCTGGACCGGATGAAATCGGAGTTTCTTTCCACAGCAGCCCATGAGCTTCGCACTCCGCTCAACAGCATTCTCTGCTTCAGTGAAATCCTTCTCACGAAGAAAATACATAAAGAGCGGCATAACAGATTCTTGAAGACCATCAATGAGGGGGCACATGGTTTAGCTAATCTCATTGACGAGCTTCTTGATGTCTCCCGAATGGAATCTGGACGAGGATACAAGATTAAGAAGGTTCCGGTTGAACTGAGAGAGGTCATCCTGAGAAGTGTTAATTCATTTGAGGCTCAGACAGATAAACATGACTTTGAAGTCGATGTCCCCCGTGATCTAGCACTCATAGACGCGGACAAGGATAAGATAAATCAAGTTATGGAGAATCTTCTCGGTAATGCGGTTAAATTCTCTCCCCATGGAGGGAGAATAATGGTTGCCGCAGAGCAGGTTGATGGCGAGGCAAAGATAAGCGTTGCCGATAACGGGATAGGTATTCCCAAGAAGGACCTATCGCACATCTTCGATAGGTTTTACCGGGCAGATAATGCTTTTACTCGAGCAACGGCAGGGGTGGGGCTGGGTCTCGCAATTGCCAAATACCTCGTTGAGTCTCATGGAGGAAAGATTTGGGCAAAAAGTAAGGTTGGTAAGGGATCCACGTTTTGTTTCACCCTGCCCCTGAGGAGCCTCACGAACAGACGGGGGAGGAAAATGTCATGAAGAAGACTCTCACAGCACTAAACCCTTCACTCCTTCAGCTCTTCTAATGAAGATAGGAGAGATCCTAGTCTGAGTATGGGATAGAGAGAAACTTAACCCTTAACAGATGAGGTTTGGTTGTGAAGAAGAACGCTCTCCAAAGGGGTAGGATGTCCTTGGCGAAAATCCTCCTTGTCGATGACGATCCAAATGTACTGGAAGCCCTTTGTGTAGTCCTGGAGGATGAAGGATATAGGATTTTGGTGGCAAGTAACGGAAAGGAGGCTCTGGCCCAGGTCAAGAAAGAGAAGCCAGAGGTAGTGCTGCTAGATATCAGAATGCCTGATATGGATGGAGTACAGGTTCTGCACGGAATAAGAAAAGCTAGTAAAGCCACCAGTGTCATTATGATGACTGCTTATCCGGCAATGGACACTGTAGTTGAAGCAATAAGGCTCGGTGCTTATGACTACCTTACCAAACCTCTTGATTTGAAGAGGGTTAAGATAGTTATTAGAAGAGCCACTGAGGCTCAGGAGCTCGCCCAAGAAGTAAGATCCTTGCGCTCAGACTTGGAAGAGAAGTACAAGGTAGAGAATCTTGTCGGAAAGCATCCTAAGATGCTCGAGGTGTATCAGACTATAGGAACAGTGATCGGCAACAAGGCTACCGTATTGATAACTGGAGAGACGGGGACCGGTAAGGAGATAGTTGCCCGGGCGATCCACTTCAATAGTCTGGTACAAGATGGACCCTTCGTAGCCATAGACTGTGCTAGCCTATCCCAAGGTGTTTTTGAAAGTGAGCTGTTTGGACACGAGGAAGGGGCTTTCACCGATGCCACGCATCAAAAAATGGGCAAATTTGAACTAGCCAACGGGGGGACCCTGTTTTTGGATGAGGTCGGCAACCTAATCCTGGCCACCCAGGCAAAGCTTTTGAGGTTCCTCCAAGAGAAAAAGATTGAAAGAGTGGGAGGAATCAAGCCTATTCAAGTGGATGTAAGAGTTATTGCTGCCACTAACCAGGATTTAGAAAAGGCAGTCAGAGAGGGCTCCTTCAGGGAAGACCTATACTATCGATTAAACGTGGTGGCCATAGATCTTCCCCCTTTGAGGGAACGACGGGGTGATATTCCTCTTTTGGCGGAGCATTTCTTACGAAAATACCGATCAGAATCTGAGGGGAAAGCAAAGTTTCTTCCCCCAGAGACTGTAGATACTCTCATAAACTACGACTGGCCGGGTAACGTGAGAGAACTGGAAAACGTCGTTAAGAGAGCAATCATTACTGGAAAGAGCGAGGCCGTTCTGGTCGAGGACGTCCCGGCGACGATACGAGGTGTCTTGCATACCTCAGAGTTGGACATCTCGCCAGAAAAGATTCCGCTCCAGCAAAAGGTGGAGAATTTTGAGAAAGAATTGATAATTGATGCCTTAGAGAAGACAAAGTGGGTTCAAACGAGGGCAGCTGGTCTTCTGGGTACCACCCGCGGCATCCTGAGATACAAGATAAAGAAATACAGCATAGAAGCACCGTATATTGTAGATCGGCTCCGAAGTCAGTCCTTAAAGAATGAAGCCGACGGGCTCTAGGTGTGTCCCCGAGTTGGTCGCGCTTTTGGGCTTTATGGTTTGGGGGAAGTGGTCAAAGGAGAATTTTTTGCAGAGGGTGGCAAAAAACCAATTACTCGCTACGGCCTCTACCTCGTGGGCGGTAGCAACTTTTCGGCTACAACAATCCCAAAAGATGGTTGAATTCTGCCACTAGGAGCGAGATCAAATAAGGAGAATAGAAGCCAAGTATTCTAAGTAGGAAATAGTCAGAGACTTCTTGATAGGTCATTTAGAGAAATCTAGATGACCTATTTTTTGTCTTCATGGAGGTTGGCAGACGAATTGCTCTTAGGACAATTAGACTAAGTTCCACAGAGGCCCTGCCTTACCCTTGCGGCTGCGACCAGGAAACAGGGGAGGAAGATGTCATGAAGAAGATTCTCATAGTTAATGATCACCCGGAAGTAGTGGAACTGGTACGATTTAGCCTAGAAGGTGAAGACTACCAAATCGTTGCTGCCTCTGATGGTGAAGAGGCCCTAAAAAAGGCACGAGAGGAAAACCCAGACCTTGTTCTTTTGGATGTAATAATGCCGAAGATGAACGGTTTTGAGGTCTGCAGGAACCTGAAACAAGATCCTCAAACCAAAGAGATACCCGTCGTCATGCTTACGGCTATGGGAAGACAGGTAGACAAAGAGAAAGGTAAACAGGTAGGTGCTCGTGACTACATTACTAAACCCTTCACTCCTTCAGCTCTCTTAACGAAGATAGAAGAGATCCTAGCCTGAGCACAGGGATGGAAGATGAAGGGTATAGGATCCGAGCGGCTCACCCTACGGGGTCTCGACTATCGCTGGCACATACGGTGAGCGGACGTGATCAGTTATGAGAGAAGTTTGGAGAAGCATCTTGCAAGGATTGCCAAAAAGCCGGTTTTGTGATGCTGCCAGTGGGTGAACAGGTTCGAAGAATAGGGTGATCCACACTTACAGGTTCATCACAATTGTTAAGGACAATACAAAATAGGGAGGAGAAAATGCCTAGAAAGAAGGAAAAAGCGATGTTTTCCCCCATTGTATGTGCATACCACGACGGGAAAGATGAGAACCTTATTGTCCAGGTAGAGCTCCCCGGGGTAAAGAAGAAAGACGTCAGCCTTAATATGACCGACGAGGGTTTCTGTGTCAGCGGCGAGCGGGCGGATTTTATCTACCAGATTTGCTACTCCTTTCTTCACGAGATAACCCCGGCGAAAGCAAGGGCTAAATTCGGCAGCGGTCTCCTCACCATCACGGTGCCGTTCCGGAAACCAGCGAAAGCGAGGCAAATCGCCATCGAGTAGAAGTACCACTGTTCAGCAGATAGAGTTAATAGCTCACTTCCATACCATTCCTCACTGAACTTAGTCATCCGCGGAGGCGATTGAGACTTCATCAAGGGTGTAGGTGCTGAACAAAATCCAAACTATAGGAGGGAAATGACAATGCCAGAATATGAATATACCTGCGATGACGATATTCTATGTGGAGTGAATCTACCCAAGGATGTGGAGAGTCTGACAGAACTTGAGCAAAAGCACTTGCCGGTAATCAGTGCACCTGACACGGTGAAAAGGAACGAAGCGTTTCCGGTAACCATCGAGATTGGAAAGTACAAAAAGCACCCTAATGAGCCTGGACATTCTATCGGGTGGGTAGAGCTATATTCGGGAGATACCTTCTTGTTTAGGGTTACTCTGTCTGGTTCTCTGAGTGAGCCAAGGGTAACTGTTCCGGTCAAACTCACCCACGCGCATGGTCCGTTGAAAGCCTGGGCGAAGTGCAATCTCCACGGTCTTTGGGAGGGGACAAGAAATATCCAGGTGGAGGATTAGGTCAAATAGAGCCAATCCCTTCTTAGCTCTGGATGGGGCACCTTGTGCATAAATGTATCCAGTGCTGATTTGGCGGCAAAACCGGAAGTCAGGTCGAGGTCGTTCTTCCCGGGTGAGGGCGGTTTGCCTCGCCTCAGACACGCATCCCTTGCGTCAAGCAGAGTGAGCAGCATCTTACGGCAAGGGGTATCTTTGCATGCATGAGCTCTGTGAAGGAGAAAGCCAGGCCCCCCAAGTTGCCACTGACAAAAAGGTGTGTACCGGTTGTCTGAGGCAACACGCTGCGGGGTTGATGAAGAGTTGCACTAGCTTGCGGACCCCAGTCTTTAGCGCAAATAGCACTGTCCTCTGCGAAAGATCGGCGTGCGAGTGGACCGCGAGCTAGCCTGGGGTGAGTTCTGCCGAAAACTCACCCCAGCGAAGCATCCGCTTATTCTGAAGATAGTACCCCAAGGACGCGCCAGTTAGTGAAAGGGCGAACATTAAGCGCGAGTGGTTAGCGGCAGCTGCTTTTGGCTTATTGGTATCTATCTGGCTATCGGTTGTATCTATCTCTGAAGCAGTGGGTGCACCCCTTGCCATCACCGAGTCAGATGCAATTGAGGAATACTTTCTTCCTGAGCCACCTAACACCCGTGTCGAAGTGTGGATCGACAGCCTCAGCATACCGTGGTCCCTTGCGTTTCTTGGTGATGGGAGGGTTTTGCTCAGTGAACGGCCGGGTCAAATAAGACTGGTTAAGGACGGGACAGTTCAAGAGAAACCCTATGCCGAACCAGCAGGAATAATTCACTACGGTGAAGGAGGCTTGATGGGTCTGGCTCCTCACCCCCAGTTTCTGACAGAGCCCTACATCTATGTTATGCATACCTACAGAAGAGAGGGGAAAGTCCTTAATAGGGTCATCAGGTTACGTGACCGCGGAGACCACGGCATTCTGGACAAGGTAATAATAGATGAAATCCCCGGGGGAAAAAATCATAATGGTGGCAGAATTGCTTTCGGGCCTGATGGTATGCTGTACGTTACCACGGGCGAAACGTTCCAGGCTCGAATGGCACAGAACCTTGACTCACTCGGAGGGAAGATTCTGCGGCTGACTCCAGAAGGAACCATACCAGAAGATAATCCATTCTCAGCCTCACCAATCTACTCCTACGGACACAGAAACCCGCAGGGACTTTGCTGGCATCCGGAAACCCAGGATCTTTTTGCATCCGAGCATGGACCTTCAGGAGAATTCTTGAAGTTTGCTCATGATGAGATCAACCTGATTATGAAGGGTGGCAACTACGGGTGGCCAGAGGTCATCGGCAGAGGACGGAAGGATCCCTACATCGATCCCCTGATAGTGTGGAAGCGAACCACGCCCCCTGCGGGGATTGCCTTCCATCAAGGAAGCCTCTTTGTGGCAACCCTGAGGAGTAACGCACTGCTCAGGGTTAAACTAGAAAGGACTGGAAAGCGCTCTTACGTAGTCGAAAGAATAGAAAGATGGTTTGCCGAAGACTATTCCAAAGGCCGGTTTGGGCGGATACGTGATGTGGTAGTCGGCCCTGACGGACATCTCTATTTTCTGACCAGTAATACAGACGGAAGGGGACGCCCAAGACCGGGGGATGACAAGGTATACCGACTGATATGGCAAGGGCCGGGTTGAGAAGAGAAATTCACTACCTGTGCAAAATAGAGGAGGCAGCTGGCAAAATAGACATCCGGGAAGGTGCCTAGAAAAGAGAAAAGGAGGAAAAAATGCGGAAA
>CAYYHL010000035.1:3696-11777 GCA_964471775.1 uncultured Clostridia bacterium | reverse complement strand
GAGACTCTTGAGCACGTGAGAAATTCCTTGGACGTCCTGGCTATTCTAGGGGATGGGTCCAACCATAGGATCCTGGAGGAAGCGGGAGTTAAGGGGTCAGATTTTTTCGCCGCTGTTACCAACAATGACCGCGTTAACATTATAGCGGCCCTCTTAGCCAAAACGTACCAGGTTCCAAGAGCAGTCGCGCGAATTAGTGATCCTCAACAGCTCGACAATCCGGTCCTGCTGAAAGAGACGGGATTATACACCGTATATCCTGAAAAAGTGGTAGCTGACAAGATCGCTCAGTTGATCGAGGTGCCTTTCGCCTCTCTCTCAGAAATATTTGCCGACGGAAGAGTTCAGATGCTGAAATTGGAGGTAAAGACGGGAGCGGCCCTCGAAGGAAAGAGATTAAGTGAACTGCAGAGGCTATCCTCATGGATTCTGGTTGCTCTTTCAAGAGGAGGAAAACTCACCATTCCCCGGGGAGATACCCTGATTCAGGCAAGGGATTACGTCATCGGCTTGGGAATAAAAGAAGCCCTCAAAGAACTGGAAGAATTGGTGGGATCTTTGGAGCCGAGAACTAAAAGAGTAGTCATTCTGGGAGGAGGAAAAATAGGGTATTATCTTCTGAAAGAACTCTCTGGTCGAGGGATCTCCCTTCGCCTTATCGAAACTTCGCCACAAAGATCCTTGGAGTTGGCACAGGAGTTGTCTAACGTGCTGGTATTTAAGGGCGATGGTACCAGCGGAGAAGTTCTCAGGGAAGCGGGGATCGAGGATGCTGACTATTTCGTCGCCCTAACCCGCGATGATGAGATCAACATACTGGCTTCCCTCTGCGCTAAGAATTTGGGCTGCAAGAAAGTCGTCATTCTCTCAAGAAAAATGGATTACACTCCAATAGTACAGAGAGTGGGGATTGACGTGGCTATCAGCCCCCCACTCGCAGCTGCCACTGAAATAATGCGCTATATTCGAGGAGAAAGAGTACTGTCTCTATCCCTTCTAGAGGAAGGCAAAGGAGAGATTCTGGAAGTTCTGGTCAAGGGGACCTCCCGCATTGCCGGGAAAGCCCTTCGAGATACCCCCTTCCCTGAGGGAGCTCTGATAGCAGCCGTCGTCCGGGACCGTAAGGTCATCATTCCTCGAGGAGACACCATCATTGCCCCCAATGACCGAGTAATCGTTTTCATGTTACCACAGGCAGTGAAAAAAGTAGAAAGGCTCTTCGGCTAGACTAACCACCCAAGATGAATCCCAAGGTAGTTTTCTATTCGGTGGGAAAACTGACAAAGTTCCTGGGTGCCTTGATGGGCATACCCTGTGCTCTGTCTCTGGTCTACAGAGAGCCCGATTTTTTCCCACTTGCTATCGCGGCAACCGTAACGTTCCTCAGCGGGTATTTGATAGAAAAGTTTTGTTCTCGAGCCAAAGATGAGGAGATTAGGCACAGAGAAGCATTTGCCATCGTAAGCTTGGGGTGGGCAATAGTGGCGCTCTTTGGGACCATTCCCTTTCTCTTAGGAGGAACTTTCTCCAGCTTCATCGATGCTTACTTCGAAACTATGTCCGGGTTCACCACTACCGGAGCGACCGTTCTGACCAGTATTGAATCTCAACCCCACGGTATCCTTTTCTGGAGAAATTTTACTCAATGGTTGGGAGGAATGGGTATCATTGTCCTGGGCATAGCTATCCTTCCCAAACTTGCTGTGGGAGGAATGCAGCTTCTGGCAGCGGAATCTCCCGGACCTTCACCAGAAAGACTAAAGCCTCGCATCGCGGAAACAGCAAAAATCATGTGGGGAATCTACCTTCTTTTCTCCTTCAGCGAGGTTGTTCTCCTAAAACTCGCTGGGCTCCCCCTCTTTGATTCTGTCATCCACATGTTCAGTACCATGCCTACGGGAGGATTCTCCTCTCACACTTCGAATATCGGTTTTTTTGATCGTGCCAAGGTAGAAACCATTATCACCTGCTTTATGTTTTTGGCCGGAGGCAACTTTGCTCTGTACTATTATTTGCTCAAAGGACACCCAAGGAGACTATTTAGAGACAGCGAATTTAGATTCTATAGCTTTGTGGTGATTGCCGCTATCATCCTGGTAACTCTCAATCTGTGGGGTGGGACCTACAAATCTGTGTGGTCCTCTTTTAGGTACGCCGCCTTTCAAGTGGTTTCCATAAATACTACCACGGGATTTACTACCCAGGATTTTGACCTATGGCCGCCCCTGTCCCGGGGCATTCTTCTTCTCCTCATGTTCATAGGGGGCTGTGCTGGGTCTACGGGAGGAGCTGTGAAGAACGTAAGAATACTCATCCTCCTAAAAAAGGGCTACCAGGAGCTCGTGCGTCTTGTACGCCCCAGAGCGGTTATCCCGGTGAGACTGGGAGATAGGCCCGTAGAAGAAGCAGTAATCGCTGGGATCACAGGATTTTTCATGCTGTACATCCTTCTCTTTCTCGTCTCCTCCCTCATCCTTATGAAACTAGGAGTTGATATGATAAGTTCGGTGGCGGCTACGGCAGCTACCATCGGAAACGTTGGACCGGGTCTTGGATTAGTAGGGGCCTCCCGGAACTATGCCTTCCTCCCCCCGGTAGCAAAGGGAATTCTCAGTCTCAACATGCTCCTGGGCCGCCTGGAGATCTATACGGTGCTGGTTCTTTTGCTCCCAGCCACCTGGAGAAAGTGAAACCTGCTTGACCTGAGATATACAAATGGTACTATGGAAAGATGAGGATCTCAAGGGGAACTCAAGACCTGCCAATGTGAAGCATCTCTCCTTGAATCCCTTGGAAACCACCTAGGCAATGAGCCGGGATGGCGGAAGTGGTAGACGCGCATGGTTGAGGGCCATGTGGACATCAAGTCCATGGGGGTTCAAGTCCCCCTCCCGGCACCATCCTGGGGCAAAATTCTATCTTTTCCTTTCCTAGTAGACCTTCTGGGTCTATTTCTACTCTGAGTTTCGCCTCAGGAAATGCCAGGATTCCCCTGACATTTCTCTTTAACTCCTCTTTTATCCTGTGAGGGTCGCCATTAGCTAGGACCTTAGATATGTCTTGTATTCTGTCTTGCACTGCCTCTTCCGTGATCTCTATAATGTTTGTGTCTTGCGCCTTCTCTAGCTTCTGCATTTCTCCCAGGATACTCTGCTTTTCACTTTCATACGTTTCCAGACTGTTTCTGATAGAAAAAAAGGCACTGCCTCCCTGAGCTACCGCATCAACCAGATTGTCTATACGTCTTTGTGTCGCATCCAATCTACTTTTGAGGCTCATGCTTTCTTTCTCAGCGATACTTACGATACTTTTGATTTTTTCATTGGTTTTCCTCACCAGCAGTTCCATCGTTTTCCTCTTGAGCAGCTTTTGTCTAAAAAGGTTCAGAAGTTCCCTTTCTATCCATTCCTTCGGTATCCTGAGACTATTCTTGCAGACCGACTTTCCTCTTCGCCTATGGTATCCGCAAGCATAATAATAGTATGCTTTATCCCCACCCTTACTCTTAATTTATTATGAAGTTCGCTCCACCTTCTGAGCATTTAATCAGACCCGTGAGTAGGTACTTCGAATATGCTATTTTGCTTCTGGCCAAGTCTTTGATTTTGGCTCCATAGAGACTACGAATTTCATCCATCCTTTTGTGGATTTTCTTCCATGTTTCTTCACTCACGATGGGAGGATGAGAGTTTTTCTTAATAACCCAATCAGCCTTTGGTCTTTCTCTTTTTGTTCGCTTCCCGTTCGGTAGTTTTATCTTCCTTGTTTTGTTCCACACCCTCCAGTCAAGGTACGCCTCATTATTCAAGATCGCTCGTATGGCCGAAGGATCCCAGCTATGGCCACGGTAAGACATAACCCCCTTATTATTGAGCTCTTTGGCTATCTTTTTCAGACCATTCCCCTTTAGGTATTCGTCAAATATTAGTCCAACAATCCATGCTTTCTCCTCGTGTATTTCCCACTTTACTCTAACTACAAGGTTCCCCTTTCTATCTTTCTTCGCTAAAGGATCCGGAATCTCGCTTCTCACGTAGCCAAAAGGGGGAATTCCACCACAGGCCAACCCTTGCAGAGCTGTTTCTTTCATTCCCCTATGAACTTCCTCCCCCAGTCGGGCGCTGTAGAATTGGTCAATTACCTCATACATACCCTCAGTCAATACTCCAGAGGCTGAACTTCTATCCACTGGTTCTGAAACAGATATGATGTCCACACCGCAGCGTCGGAGAAGTCCCTTATAGATGGCCGAACTTTCTCTATCTCGGGCAAAGCGAGAAAACTTCCACACAACAATTCTTTGAAAAGGACAAGGATGTTTCTTAGCATGAGCGACCATACTCTTAAAAGCGTCCCTTCCGTCAGCGCTGCTTCCGCTAACGGCTCTATCAATAAAAATATACCGATGATCTATTTCCCACTTACGTTTGAGAATGTAATCCTCGCACTCTCGGAGTTGAGACTCTATCGTTGAAGATCCGTCCTGTTCATGGGAACTATATCTTGCGTATATCGCTGCCTTCATTCAGCCATCCTCCTTGGCTCCTCTTGCTGATAAATTCGCCGACACCAGAGTTTGTCCGCTTCCTGTTTTCTCCTTAGCGACAGCGAGTCCTCTTCCCCCCGATTTGGCCAAAGTGAGTCATTCAGATACTAACTCCGCTTCCACAGTGTCGCCAGTATTCTGATTTATCACACGATACGGATAGAGCAAATCGTCATTCTCAGCAACGGTAATCTGTTGGGAAACCTCCCAGAGCATAGTCTTGAGCCTGTGACGTACAGAAATCTTCCAAAGAGAGCCATCTTCAAGCTTTATTTGCCTTCCTCTCTCTATCTTCTCTGCTATCCAATGACCACCACCTAGTTCGGAATAGGTTTGCTTCCCATATTTTGAGGATTCCGAGACGTCTTGTTTCTGTCCAGACCAAAGGTAATATTCCCCCTGGTAGAAATAGCCCAAGATTTTCCCTTCATGGCTCCAAAACGAAGCTACAACATCACTATCCATATCTGTAGCCACTGGCTCTACGAAGTAATGAATCTCTTCTAGTTCTATTTTAAATTCATTTAACAAAGCCCTTCCATACTTTCTGGAAAACCTTTGCCTATTATCTTTGATCATTATGTTAATCTTGCCCTGCGTACTAACACCGGCGGGATAGTATTCTGCGAATAGGCCAAGATCATCATATGTGCAGGTAATCACCAAAAAACTCTCAGGGTTAAACATGATATACCTGACTATTCCCTCTAAAAGCCGAACATCGATTTTGTCTGCCTTGAGTTCAGGTGCCCAATCTGGGACTTCCCCATATCCCAAAGCAGGCACAAAACAAAGCCCCACAGCCAGGAGAAAGACAGCAAGTGCTCTTGCGGTTCTCACCCTAATCCTCCTACTAACCGGGAGTGTCTGAAATGAGAGGAGCGTTGTTTGTTCTTCACCACCGTATGACACAACTCCCTCAATTGCCCCGGTCAAATTCTATCTTCCAGTCAGATACTTCACCAGGCATTATGCCGTCAAAGCGCACCTTAAACGGTTTCTTCTCGCCATCTTTGAGACCATGCACGGCGAACTCTCTGAACCCCAATGCTTCACCTGCGGAATTGTATAGTGTCGCCTTAAACCAAGCTATCTTGTCATAGCTAACCCCGGATTGATTCAGTACCTCCCCTGTGAGACTGGTGCCCAATACCGCTCCCGACCGCACCCGGAATATCTTCCAGAGTTCCACATTCTCAAAAAGAAATGGCCTCGGTGGAAGAGCCTCTTCCTTTGATTCTGTTTCTTTTGCTGGCCGTCCAAGCAACCTCTTGACTGTGTGAAGGTCTTCATCGGTTATTCCCGCTCCTTTCCTCGCCCACCAGGGATCAACCCAATTCCCATACATCGTTTTCTCCGCCCTAGAAGGGAAGAGAAGAAGTTTGTTCTGCTCTATGATAACTTTGAATCTTAATTGTGCGGTCTTATCACTTGTTGTTCCAAAGACTAATTCCACGTCTACATAGGGCGGTTCTACTACAAGTATTCTGAAGTCTGAAGGCGAGTAGCTGTTGACCCCGAAATCGCCAGGATCAAGCCAGCGTGACTCAAAATACTCTTTTGAGATATAAGACATAAGAACTTTGGTACGAGACTCAGTAATTGTACACATCTTTTCCATGAATTCCGCCACAAGACCTTCGGTAAGTATGTATCTATTAAACTCGCCAAGTTCTTCCTCCGCCTTGACTTCCCTTAGTAGCTGTCCAACCAATAATTCCACAAGGCTGACGGTAATCAGGGCCAAAATGACCTTGCTACACACACGTCCTTTCCATGTCGCTTGTCTCAATTTCACCTCCCTTGCATAGAAATCTCTCTATCCCACAACTGGACTAATAAAAATCTCTTGATAGAGGAGCTTTGAATTTACCCGGGTCTTATAGGTTGCCTCTAGCCTTCAAAGTGCCTCTATGAGCATGTATAGAGGCCTTTTTTTCGTACCAATCAGTATAAAAGCCGATTTTAGCCCTTTTTAATTACTTTCTAGGCTTGGTCATTTTCCTATCAAGCTTTTCGACCTTTTTATGCAAAGCTGTTAATGATTTCTCGATGGCCTCCAGCTTTTTGCCAAGCTCCTGATTTGTCATGAGTACACACCCCCTTTCTGTGCATCCTTTTCGCTGCCGATCAGCATAAAACCTTCATTTAGCTTGATCTAGCTCGGTTTTCCCCTAACTCAACCCCAGTTAAGAGTTCGTGATTTTTCATGTTATTTCCTGTTCTATCTTTATTCGAATGGTATCCGCGCATTATCATAATAGACTGCCCAGAGTTTGTCATTTAGGAAGACAAGAGTTAGTTTCTCATCACTAACTCCTCCTAGTTTACTTCTACTCTCGAAAGTCAATTCAGTAACCACGCCAAGGTCTTTTGTTTCCGCTGAGACTTTGACGAGTTCACCGCGAGCTGAGAATAGCGATTTTGCACGTCTTGAAGACATCCCAAGCCGAAAGGTACTGTATTTCATAGCATCAAATATCTCTGTGCTAACCCCGGCTACGACTAGCTGATAACCTAGCACTACTACAATTAAAACCACGCCGATAATGATAAACAGCTTATGCAACTTTTTCACCTGCGCTCACCTCCCCCCAACCTGTGGTCTTTTACTTCACTCAGAATCCCTCTATCCCACAACTGGCTTGATTTCTTCCGACCCATGTTGTCCCTCGATTCTTTTCTCTGGTCGTATTGGTCATTTCAGTTGCTCTCAGGCCCTTATTCAGCCTCTATCGAAGCCTTTTTGGTGGCCCTACCACTGGAAGGTAGGAACGGTAAGGACCGCCAGGTTCTCGTTGTTCTGATGCCCCCCGTAGGCCACAAAGGATGACGGGAGACTTGGCCCCTTGAGCCTTTAGGTCCTGGATCCTTGTTCCCCTGTTCAAACGTCTCGGGTGTGCCACCAACGTAGTGACGCTTGCCTCACTCATCGGGCCTAGCAGGCGGCATTAACACCCATCAGGGTTGGCTTGCACTCCCTATTTGTAGGGAGAGGGAGGTACTCCACGGATTGGACAAACTATGAGTTACTTTTTCTTTCGTAGTACTTCAATGAGCAAAGCAACGAGCAAATTGCCGACTAGCTCTATATCATCACGCATGATTTGCCCGTCAATATATTTCTGAGCCAGTGTTTCAAAGGGCTTTCGCTGTAAATCTTTGATAAACTGGACTCTTTCCTCGTCTGATGGGGGTGGGGATGACCCGCCCTTTTTTCTCTGTCTTTCTAGCCTCTCTATGCTCTCATGCATTTTTTTCTCAACCATATCTCTTCGGTTCAACCCATCGCTTTGCATACTATCTCCTTTTCACTAGCTCACCGGATAGCCCCTGATTTTCGACTCTTGCTAAAGCTATCTCAATGGGAATGGTTCTTTTTCTGACTGGCTCCTTTTTTTCGTCCTCTAGTTTTTGCACTCGCTCATCGAGGCTTTTAATTGCTTCAGCCATGCCTTTGAGCAATTCGGTTAACTCATCCGGTAGCTCATCGCCTTCCGGCTGAGATTCGACTTTTGCCTTTATCCCACAACTG
>CAYYHL010000035.1:0-3596 GCA_964471775.1 uncultured Clostridia bacterium | reverse complement strand
TATCCCACAACTGGCTTGAAAGAAATCTCTTGATAGACGAACTCTAGATCTATACAGGACACATTATAGGCTACCCTACCTTGAGAAAGTACCTTTATGAGCTCCTACCTGCGCCTTTTTTGTTGATTTTTCCTGCAGCTTCCCCACATCCATACATTCTCTCCATAACCTACGCTTGCGGATCAAAGATTTCTTTTAGGATTCCAAGAGCTTCTCGTTCAACTGTATCACGAGTAATCTGTTCCATACTGAATTCACCCCGAGAACCTGCCGTTCCCTCTCCAGTTGGCATCCTACTGCTACCGTAAATCCAGATTTTCTTCTTATCTCTGGTAGCGATAAAAGAAATTGAAGGAGTATTTTCAGGTCCGTAAGTAGACGGGTGAGCGCTTGTGGGAAATATACTCATAGTTATCTTTGCATTTCGCCTGTTACCTTCCGAATCAACTAATTCTTCTTGCTCTGATATCCGATACTCGTGACCTCTTTTTTTAAGCTGATTTCCGATGCTCTTCATTGCGGGGTGAATTACCTTCTTTCGAAGTCGCTTGAATTCCGTCAAAAAAATATCCTTTCCTGCCTTTACCCTTTTTTGTCTCCTTTTGGCCTCTGCTAACCTCTGACCATATTTGTTCATTAGGATGTTTAATTCTGATTTAGTTTCTTTTTTCACACTCTCACCTTAGAAGAACGTAAGAAGACCTGTTTTTTCCTTCTTACCCTTGGTCTTTACCTTGCTCAATTCCCCCTGAGGTTTCAAAATATTTCGCATCTGGGGAATCAGGTAGATTTGTCAGCTGCCTTTTCCTCAGGAGGCCTTTTCCTTTCATCCTTATCCGACGGAAGTTTCTCCTTCAAGAGCTCGCCAATCCCCGCAATACTTGAGAGAATCCCCGACGCTTCATAGGGGAGAAACACTTTCGTTGCCTTGCCATCGGCTATCCCTTGAAGTGCCTCAAGATACTTTATGGCGATGAGGTCATTCGTTGGTCTACCATCGTGGATAGCCCCAAAGACAGTCTGGATTGCTTCTGCCTCTCCCTGAGCCACTGTGAGCTTCTGGTATTTATCAGCGTCCGCAACCTTCTTTATTGCCTCGGCTTCTCCTTCTGCCTTGAGGATTGCCGACTGTTTGTGGCCTTCGGCCTCAAGGATCATCGCGCGTCTTTCTCGCTCTGCCTTCATCTGGCGATGCATGGCCTCAGTAACATCTGCGGGTGGTTCGATTCTTTGAAGCTCCACCCTGGTGACTTTCGTACCCCATTTGTCAGTTGCATCATCGAGAATCTCGCGAAGTTTGGTGTTTATTATCTCTCTGGAAGTAAGTGATTCGTCCAGTGCCAAGTCGCCTACTAGATTCCTCAGATTCGTTTGAGCAAGCTTGGTAGCGGCTGCGTAGAAGTTAGCCACATTGTAGGTAACCTTTACGGGGTCGGTCACCTCGTAGTAGACCACCGCATCTACTTCAACGACGACATTATCCTTGGTGATGACTCCCTGTGGGGGAACATCAACCACCTGCTCTCGCATATCTACCTTTATCATCCTCTCTATGGAAGGAATGATAACTGTAAGGCCGCTATCGGCAGTTCTCTGATACTTTCCCAGCCGCTCGATCAATGCCTTCTGCCAAGGCCGTACAATCTTTATTCCGGTAGCAGCAAATATGAATACAACAACTCCTATTATGATAAACAAGACTATCATCTTACTTTCCCTCCTTTGCCTCTAAGGCTTTCACCACCACATGTGCTCCCCTCACCTCTATAACCTTAACTCCTTTCCCCACCGGTATAACCTCACCTGTGTCGCTATCTGCCCTCCACTCCTCCTTTTCTATTCTGACGCGTCCGGTATTCTTAACATTATCGATTTTCTCTAGCACTACGCCCTCCTTACCAATAAATCGATCAGCACCGATCCCAGGAGGCTGCTTTTTGGTAAGCCGCTCGGCAAACCGTCTTGAGACACCAAAGAGTACCCCGGAGGCGACGACAAAGATTCCCCATTGCCAAGCTGGCCCAAAGCCGAGGAGCGCCAGAACCCCCGCTAGGGCAGCTCCGATGCCGAACCACAGGAGAAAGAATCCAGCGGTAAATATCTCACCAATAACAAAACCTGCAGCAATTATCATCCATATCCACCAAATTTCAACAGCCATCCTCTCACCTCCTCTCCAACCTATTTCTCTGGTTTGATAAATTCCCCCTGAGTCTTCAAAACATGCTATATCCTACGTGTGAGGTTTACTTGTTTGTCTTTCTGCCCTTTGGGGTATGCTCCCCCTTCGCCTGAGAACTAGGCCATGTCCTCAAGTGGGCCTGATCATTTTGCATTCTCCATCAAAGAAGGCTCCTTCTGGAATGGTTAGACCAGAAGCCTCTACGTTCCCTTTTAAGCTCCCTGAGGGAAAAAGCTCTACCTTTCCCTGGCAGGTAATGTTTCCTACAACCTTACCGCTGATACTTACGGATTTAGCTTCAATATTTGCCTTTACAATAGCATCCTCCCCCACGATAACATCTCCTTCGGATTGAATCTTCCCTTCAACTTTCCCTTCAATATGAATACTTTCCGTATTCTTCAAGGTTCCCTTAAGCTCTGTCTCCTTGCCTATGATGTTTTCCGTCTCGAACTCTTCCTTACGAGCAAACATTCCTCATCACCCCCTACTCGGCGCATTATAATAAACAGCCATTACCTTAGTCTCCATTTCTTAGCCTCCCGTAAGTACTCATCAAGTAATTCTATGATTCTGTAGGGTTGTTTTCTCAGTCTTGGGTATTGGTCAAAGAACCCCACAGTTCTCATTCCTTCCGTTTGTTTGGCAAACTCATCCCGCGTCTCTGCTATCTCCTTGAAATAATCCTCTATAAGTTCCTTTGCACTCTTCAATCTATGCTCCATTCGTCTTACCCTGGCAACATGCCTCTATGGAGGTCTTTTTTCTTGGCAATCAGCATAAAATCTTGATCTAGCCCTGTTCTATCTATCCCGGAAGTTTCAAAATATCCTGTATCCTGCGTGCGAGGTTTGTTTGTCTTATTGCCCCTCGGGCAGCACCTCCCTGCTAATTCCTTCTGCCCGTTATTGTAACAGCGGCAAGAATAGGAGAATCTAGTATCCTTTTCCAATGAGTTCGCGAGCTAGTGCGTATCCCTTTTCAAAATCCTCAACGGTGACAGTTCTTCCTTCGGAATCGGCTATAGCTAAGACGTACGTCTGAGCAATCATAGCTCGCTTGACTGCAGTTTTTGTGGCAGGTATTTGGTCCTCTAGAGTGGTGAGTTTATCTGTAAGCTTCGATATCCTTCCCGCTGCCACTAACCCTACAGCTAAGATAGAAACTGCCACTAGAATAAGACCGATGGCTATGCCTAGTGCTTCCCACTTCACGTTCACTCCTTACCTCCTCGCTCACCTATGCTCTTCACTTTGCTTAATTTCCCTCGAGTTCTCAACATATGCTATATTCTGTCTGTGAGGTTTATTAGTTTGTCTCGTTGGCCTTGGGACGTGCTCCCCCCTCTTCCAATTGAGGATTGTCTCTTCGTACTCCTGCGTTTTTGACTTCTAGTTGAGCTTTGAGAGTCTTC
>CAYYHL010000034.1:0-11812 GCA_964471775.1 uncultured Clostridia bacterium | reverse complement strand
GTAGTCTCTCCTTACGTAGAATCAGTCTCGGGATTCGCGAGAAAATATAGGAGCGGGCTTCCCCTGATCAAAGACATCATCCACTCTCACAGATTGATCTCTGGAAAGCCCTTAAGAGAGATAATTTAGGTGGTTCCAAAGAAGATTAAGACCACAATTGTACAGAGAAGTAGTTATCACAGCTGCCTCCGAAAGGCCGGGGAATTCCACGAAACAATGTACCAGGCCAAGGATAGAAACAATTGGAACGCGGTTGGTCTAAATGGGGTGCATTGCGCGATTTCTTCGAACGACGCCCTACTTGTGTTTTGTGCCGGGATTCGCTCAACCAGTAAAGATCATAACGTGGCAGTCGACCTATTATCTTCTTCGATAAGATCCCCGAAATAAAATCAAAGAGTGAGACCTTGAGAAGGATTCTGGCCAAGAAAAACCTGGTTGAACACGAGAACAGGGAGTTCACACAAAGGGAAGCTCTCGACATGATTGAGTTAGTCGATCGATTCTACAGATGGGCTAAAGAAAAGCTCTCTAAATAAGCACTGCCTCACTCCAGACAGCTCACCCAGAGAACTGAAAGACCTTGATCGCATACTGTTCCCGTCTCGATTGATTCAATCCATCATGAGGATAATCGCAAAGGCGATCTGTCCGAAATAGCGGAAACCAAACCTACAGTCCTTGAATTCCTATAATTCCTCCATCAAAAAGTGTGCAGTATCATTGTAGTTAAAAGAACGTACCCTTGACATTCGCAAGAAATTGCCTACATTGAAAATAAGTTCCTTCGGACCTTCCTTTGGAAGAATATAGTTCTATGCCTAGAATAGCCTCAAGGAAAGCCACGGGTCCACAGGGTAAAGAAGGCACATTGTCAACACGGATTCGCTCAATATATCCTTCTTTATTTTCCGCCGAAAAGAAAGTAGCCGACTTGATCCTAAGTCAGCCTCAGGAGGTCGTGTATCTTCCTATAGGAGAAGTTGCTAGAAGGAGCGGGGTGGCAAAATCAACTGTGGTAAGATTTTGTCGCTCCGTTGGCCATAATGGCTACAGTGAGCTAAAGATTTCTTTAGCCCAAGACTTGGTTCCCGACCTAAGATACATTCATCGGGATATAGAGCCAAAAGACGACTCAGCTACAATTACTGAGAAAGTATTCCATGCTAATATCCAGGGGCTAGTTGATTCCTCAAAGATCCTAGATGGTAAGGAAATGGGGAAGGCAATAAAGGCCTTGGTTAATGCCAAAAAAGTTCTCTTTTGTGGAGTGGGTACCTCAGCTCCGATAGCCGAAGAAGCTTACCATCGTTTTCTCTATTTAGGTATCCCCTGCGTATTCTCTGGGGATCCCCACCTTCAAATAGGACTAGCTCTATCTTTAACAAAACGGGACGTTGCAGTGGGAGTATCCCATAGCGGGACTACTGAAGATACTCTCAAACCTCTTAAAGTAGCTAAGGAGAACGGTGCCACAGTTATATGCATTACCAACTACGTTAACTCTCCCATTGCTCAGCTTGCCGATATTAAGCTGATTACCTCTTTCCGGGAGATTATCTTTCGTATTGCTGCCATGGCTGCTCGGGTGGCTCAACTTACGATCATAGAGGCTTTGTACGTGAATGTGGCCATAAGAATGAAGGAGAGGGCTGCGCGTAATATAGAGAAGTTGGAGGAGTTGTTGAAGTGAGTACAAGAGAGTTGCCTATGACTTTTTGGAAAGGGCAACTGCGTTTGTCCACCGACAAGCACGAAGAGATGTATTGCGTGATTGAAAGTGGTGCAAAGAATGCAACTAGTGTTAAGGAGGCAGAATAATTGTCATTGCAACTCTCCAATAAGACGACACGCTTTGGCATATCTACCTGGGTGTACCTTTGGAGACCCCTGGCGGAGGTACTAAGAGAGATCGGGGAGAGCGGTTATTCTTACGTCGAAATATGGGGGGATAAGGCGCACCTAGATCCGACAATGTTTCGCGATATCTCGTCACTAAAGCCCTTGTTAAGAGAGCTTCATCTTCAGGTATATTCCGTACACGCTCCCTTTTCTTATGTTAACATGGCATCACTAGACGACGAATACAGGAAGCATTCTATCCGGATCATAAAAAAATCTATCGAACTGTGTTCGGAAGTGGAGGGAAAGATAGTAATTATTCATCTTCATCCTAACGTAATATTTCCTAATTCAAAAGATCACCAACAAATGGTACATAAAGTTGAGGAATCCATCCAAGAGCTAACGTTTTTTGCAGAAAGGCTTGGAATACTAATTGCAGTGGAAAATCTACCTTACTTAGGGGGGTGGGATTTTGGATCTAAGATATCCGACCTTGTGAAATTAGTCGAAAAAATAAATAGTGATTATTTGGGCTTGTGCTTGGATACTGGCCATATTTTCGTTGGAAGATCCAATGTTAGTTTTTCGGGAAATGTTTTGGAGTGTGGAAAAAATCTGATTGCACTGCATATTCAGGACACCGATGGTGAAGAGGATCGACACTGGCTTCCTGGTGAGGGAATTATTGATTGGTCAGAATTCTCCAGAGATCTCAGATCTATTAATTACCAAGGAATCTTCATGTTAGAGGTATCCGGCAGTCAGAAGTGGACAGGACGAAATGTAGATAGTGTGCTCCAGAGAGGCTTGGCAGAGATAAGAAGAATTTTGGAGTAGCTACTCCCATTTGGCTAGTTGTTTTCTGTAAGGGATAAAACGAGCAGTTGGTCGAAGAGCAAAGTTAGTCTCGGTGAGCTCGACGCACTCGTTTCTTCTGAGAGATTCACAGAAAAGAGTTGGTAGGGACGGAGGTAAAACTTAGATATGGAAATGTCGAAACGGATGAATAATTCACCACAAGCCTGGTGCAAATCAATATTTTTTCCGAAAGGAGGTGGGAATTATATGACCTGAGAGTAAACGCAGGTCTAGCGAAGACTAGGTGAGGTGAGGTCGAAAAAATGTATCAGGAGGAAAAAATGCAGGGCAAAGACAGATTTATCATGGCGTGTCTCATTGTTGTTTTAGGGGTATTCCTTGTTCTTCCTGCTCTTGCAGCGCCAACAAAGGTTACTTTCTGGTATTCATACGGAGGGAGAAATAGGGAAGTTACTGAAGAGCTCATCAAGAGGTTCAATGAGTCACAACCAAAGTACCGTATAGAAGGTTCCTTCCAGGGAGGGTATTGGGAGGCTCTGGCAAAATTCCGTGTTGCCGTCGTGAGCAAAACTGCTCCCACCATCATTCACGTCCCGGAGTCAGTGATTCCGAAACTTTACGACGCTGGAATTTTGGAGAATCTAGATGAATACGCTCGATCTAAGAATCCGGTGAATCTTAATGACTTTACTCCTGCTCTGGCTCAGGACGGAACCTGGGAGTATCTCGGCGGAGAAAAACCACCTCTTGTCTCCATTCCGTTCAACCGCAGTACACCCGTGATGTATACCAACAAAGAAATGCTGGCCAAGAAAGGAGTTGCCGTTCCCACAACCTGGGACGAGCTACAACAAGCTGCAAGAAAGTTGACCGTTAAGGACAGTGCTGGCAAGGTCGAGGTGTACGGGTTCGAGGTTCCTATTGACTGGTGGTTCTGGCTTGCGATGCTCTATCAGGGGGGAGGGAAGTTAATCAGTGAGGATGGTTCGCGAGCTGTGTTTAAGAAACAAGGCACCGAGGCTATCCAATTCTGGGTGGATATGGTGAATGAGGAGATCATGAAACATCCTCCGGGGAAGGACTTCAATTCTTGGGAAGTCGCCAATAATGACTTCATAAACGAGAGAGCAGCGATTATCTGGACGTCCACGGCGTTTCTTTCGTACCTGACGGATAGTTGCCCGTTCACAATCCAGTGTGCGTTCTTACCCAAGAAAGTAAAATATGGCGTTCCTACAGGGGGCACCTACTTTATTGTCTGGGAAGGCGCCTCTCAGATGGAAAAAGACGGTGCTTGGGCTTTTCTGAAGTGGATGACCGAATTGGATCAAACTCTGTATTGGTCTCAAAGTACTGGATATATGCCAGTGAGATTATCAGCGATAAACTCCTCAAAAATGATTGAATTCTACCAGAAAAACCCCAATTTCGTGGTCACTCTTGACCAGCTTGAGAACGCCTTGCAATTCCCCTGGTCCCCAGCACTAAACGATATCCACAGACAGGTTATCGACCGAATTCTGGAAGGTCCGGTGGTAGGTTTGAGATCCGCCGAAGAAACCATGGAAGAAGCGACAAAGGAAGCAGACAAGTTCCTGGCACGGTATAAATAGCCGAAGCGGCAGGTGGTGGTGAGGAATCTCCTTGCCACCACCTCGATTCCGGAGGAATAAGAGATGCGAACCAGGAGAATAGCAAGAGATACCCTTCTGGGATATGCTCTGGTGGTTCCCACGCTATGTGTTTTTGCCATTTTCTTTATTTACCCTCTGGTTTACTCACTCGTTCTCAGTCTGTACGAGTGGGATATGTTGAGTCCATCTTTTTATGTAGGATTGGGTAACTATGTTGAGATGTTTGCATCGAGGTTTTTTTTTCAAACTCTTGTTAACTCCGTGAACTACACTGTAGGAGTTCTGATACTGGCTCTCAATCTCGGTCTGGTTCTGGCCTTGATGTTAAATAAACCGAGCAAGCACAGCGCTTTCTTTCAAGCCTGCATATTCAGCTCCTACATTATCTCCTGGGTAGCTGTAGCTCTTTTATGGGTCTGGATGCTGGATTCACAGTATGGGCTGGTAAATTTTGCCTTGGGTCTAATCAGACTATCTCCTGTAGATTGGCTGGGAGATACAAAAATAGCCCTTTCCTCTTTGGTGTTGGTGAGCACTTGGAAGATCGTTGGCTATCCTATGGTAATTTTCTTAGCAGGGTTACGTACCATTCCCGCAGATTTATACCAGGCGGCCGAAATAGATGGAGCTAGCAACTGGCAGAAGTTCAGGTTTATCACCTGGCCGCTTCTCTCTCCTATTACTCTTTTTCTGATGATAACCCTCATGATAATGTCCTTTCAAGCATTTGACATTGTTCGGCTTATGACCCAGGGGGGTCCACATTACGCTACGGAGATTTTCGTCTATTACATATACGAAACAGCGTTCCTGTATTCATTCCAAATTGGCAGTGCTTCAGCAGCAGTAGTTGTGTTTTTCCTCATAATCTTTGTTCTTGCGACCCTGCAGTGGAAAGTTCTAAGAAAAAAAGTCCATTATTTATAGGAAGGATAAAGACGTGAATAGAGCGCGTCTTTTGGGAATTGTGGTTCTTGTCTTTTTGACTACCTTTGCTTTGATCGAAGTTTTTCCGTATTTATGGATGGCCATGGGATCATTGAAAAGTGTCAAGGAGATAAATCGATTCCCTCCCACTATTTTCCCTTCGAGTTTTCTTTGGGGGAACTATGTTAAAGCCTGGCAATCTGGTCCTTTTCCCAAGTATTTCTTGAACAGTTTTCTCGTGACCTTCTCTATTCTCGGCATTCAGCTCTTCCTGGCCTGTATGGCAGCCTATGCTTTTTCCAAGATAAGATTTCCAGGACGTGATTTTCTCTTTTATGTAGTCATAATGTGTCTTATAGTTCCCCCCCAGGTTAGATTTGTCCCCCTTTTCATAATGTTCAGCAAAGTCAATCTCATCAATACTTACTTTCCTCTCGTTCTTCCTTATGCAACCAGTGCTCTTGGAACTTTTCTAATACGCCAGGCCTTTATGGATATCAGTGATGATACTATAGCAGCAGCCAAAATAGATGGGGCAAGTACTCTTCGGATTATTTTTAGAATTATGGCTCCCATGGCTAAACCAACCATTGTGGCCTTTTCCCTTTTTAGTATAGTCTACCACTGGAATGAGTATTTTTGGCCTCTGGTGATGACTACCGACGAAACTGTGAGGACCTTACCGCTTGGGGTAGCTATGTTGAGGGAACAGGGAACTGGTGCCCGCTGGCATATTATTATGGCGGGCAATATGTTTGTGGTAGTTCCCATGCTGGTGGTTTTTGCTTTCGTTCAACGCACTATTATTAGAAGCTTTACCATGGCAACCATGAAATAATCTTGAGAGGGGCTTAAAGCGAGGGACTGTCTATGCAAAACGGCATTCATTAGTATGTCTAGGTGGATGTACTTCTGGCAATCGTTGGAGAATGTACTGAGATAAATCGCAGAGTTACAGTGGAACTCTCAAAACAATCCGTTGGATTTTGCTCCTGGGTGGAAAATTAGCAATTGTTCCCGCCGAGAATATCCAGGCTCGAATAGACGCCCGGAGCTTTCACTTCAGAATGCTGGAGCCGAGATGAGTCTCCCTATGCTACGGGAAGCATCTTGTCTATCGATGGAGGCTACACTGCACAATGAATTCTAAAGAGAGAGTTTTTGCCACCATAGCCCATCAAGAGCCAGATAGGGTACCGGTAGATTATTGGGCAGTTCCAGAAGTTACTGAGAGTCTCCTGGAAGAATTCGCAGTTGAGGAAGAACATGATCTCTTAAGTAGGTTAAACGTAGACATCCGGTACGCAAACCCCTCTTACACTGGCTCGCACTTTAAACAACGGCCTGATGGAAGCCTGCATAGAGAGCTTTCCAATCGAACTTTTGTGGATATCTGGGGGGTGAAGCGAAAAATGGTCAGCTGGGGCAAAGGAACTTACCTGGAGATGATCGAATCACCCTTAAGAGATGCCGATAATGTCAAGAAAATCGAAAATTATGCCTGGCCCAGTGTGGAAGCTTTTGACTATCAGTCAATCTCGAGGCAATGTAATAAGTATAAGGATCTGGCCATAATCCTAACCGGTGATAGATTAACGACCCGGGCCAGCGTATTTAAGTTGGCTATGTATCTTAGAGGAATGGAGAAATTCCTCACCGACCTATTGTTGAGTCCAAAATTGGCAGAAGCACTGGTCGCGAAATTACTAGAGTTTCATCTTGAACACAACCGGCGGATTTTTGAAGCTGCCGCCAGCGAGATAGATATCTTTATGTTAGGAGATGATTTCGGCACCGAAAATGGGCTTCTCGTTGGCGTACCCATGTTTCGAAGAATTTTTAAGCCGGCCCTGCGATGTCTGATTGATTTAGCTAAAGAATTTGGTCTGAAGACCATGATTCACTCGTGTGGCGCAATAAGAGAGCTCATTCCGGATTTCATCGAAATGGGTCTTGATATATTGAACCCTATTCAAATTCGGGCCAAAGGTATGGATCCTGAGGATCTCAAAAGGGAGTTTGGTAAGGACATATGTTTTCATGGTTCCATGGATGTACAAGAAGAGTTGCCTTTTCGAACTCCTGAGGAGATAAGAGAAATCGTTAGATCACGGATCGAAGTTCTGGGAAAAAACGGGGGGCTTATCTTAGCACCCTCCCATAATTTGCAACCCGATGTCCCAATGGAGAACATACTTGCCCTGTACACTGCGACGCGTGAGGTGCCAAGGATAGAATAACAAAGAGAAATTGCTATTTTTGCTCTTGTGGAAAAGTAGTGGTGACGGCTACTTACCCCCCATTGCTGGAGGGAACTCTCCCGCACTGCCAAAATACTCAACGCCACTACGACAGGGTAGGGGAAAATTTTTGGGGAAATTGAGAGGAGAAGAAGAAATACCGTACGCTCGAGCGAAATCGGTGTGAAGAACTCAGAGCCAGAAATCATTTTACCTCATGCCCTAATCCCGACCCCGGCATATGAAGATGATTGCCCGGACATCGGACAGTGTGCCAACCAGTCGAGTTCGAAATAGGTAGCGGAAACGGAACTGGCCAAAACGCTCCTGGAATCTAGTACTTGGAGCGAGGAAGATAATGAAGGTTCGAGCCCTGTCCGGGGAGCTAACTGCCGAAACGCTTAGTGCGAGAGCATTTCCAGACCACTACGGATGACTGCCCTGCCCAAGTCGAGTGTAGCCTCACTATGGTTGACCCAGAACTCGCCGGAGAGGTGCCTGACCGAGACTCTATCCATTACCTAGTTTCTGCAAAACAGACTGACAAGTGCTGAGATTTGGCCTAGGTTCAGGTACCTCCCCAATGGTGCGGTGAGAGTCCTTTCCTGCATTTGCTTTCACGATGGCCTGTACTTGGTATTCCTCTGCAGCGCCTTCCCAATCTCTGGACCTTGTGTTGACATCGTTGGCTCCGTATGACATACTGCCAGCAGTCCCGCACCTAGGTGATTACAAACGGGAGGTTTTTATGGGTGCCACTGTGAGCATTGTGGTTCAGGTTATTCTTCTCTGAGACTCACAGAGGTAGTTGGGTCCTCGCAAGAGTAGCTTCTCTTATAAGTATGGCTTGGCAATCCGTGCAGAGCCCACCTCTGTTGCCCACCGGAGGTATCACCTCTTTTCCGTTTCACCCCCTCCGGATTCCTCTGTGAGTCCTCATCTAAAG
This sequence comes from uncultured Clostridia bacterium, assembly GCA_964471775.1. Taxonomy (GTDB): domain Bacteria; phylum Aerophobota; class Aerophobia; order Aerophobales; family AE-B3A; genus SOJT01. The sequence continues at coordinate 3,401 of CAYYHL010000034.1, read as the reverse complement.
ACTTCATAAGGAGGAATCCAGTAATGAATCTAAGAGATCTAGGGTGGAATCCATTCTTTCAGGGCCATTTTCAAAGATTTAGTGATGAAGGCCTCTTGCCTGCGAGAGGGGTGTGAACCCGGTGTTTGTCCTGAACAAGACTGACCTCTGTCCCCAGGTTGAGGAGCGTATTAAAGAGGTGGAATCGGTGGCGTTCGGTGTCCCGATTCATCCTGTGAGTGCGAAGAGGAGTGAAGAACTTCATGTGCTCTGGAAGTACCTCGGGAGGGGAAAGACAGTATCTCTCCTTGGCTCCTCAGGGGTCGGTAAGTCAACCATTATCAACAGGCTCCTCGGGCAGGAACGCCAACGAGTCTCACCGGTTCGAAAGATAGAGGACCGTGGAAGACATAGCACCTCCAATCGGGAACTGATTCTTCTCTCGAGCGGGGGAATGATCATCGATAATCCGGGTATGCGCGAGATCCAGGTGTGGGGTGGAAGCGATGGCCTGCGGGTAACTTTCGAGGATATTGAGAATCTCACGTCAAGCTGCCGTTTTCGAGACTGCAGCCATGAATCTGAACCAGGCTGCGCTGTCCAAGAAGCACTCCAGAGAGGTACTCTTGCGAGCAAGCGCTTTCAAAGCTACCTCAAGCTGAAAAGGCAGTTTCACTACCTCGCAACCCGTAAGGCCCAGAAAGTGAGGCTCGCTGAACGTGAAAAATGGAAGAAGATAAGTCAGTGGTCGAAGAGAATGAGGAAGTATCGAGAAAAAGGATAAGAAAATGAGAAAAGAGTACCCCTTTCATACTGGAATGCCATACACCGGAATCTCCATTTGTTCCTCGGTATCCTCGACAAAGGTTCTTCTCTATGAGTTCTCATGACCCCCGTCTCGATCTTGGAAATCAATCTTCTCTTGTCCCTGGAGCCACGCACTGAAATGATCTTATGGAGGGAGTTCCATGAGAACCGTTGCGTGCAATTTTGAGAAACTAGGCTCCGTCACGTTGACTCAGCTCACGGAGATTGTTTCCTTCTTTCCTTTTCTTTGAGCTTCTGATACTCCCTCTCTACACTTAGTCCTCCATGCCCGTAAGCAGACAGGAAATGGAAGATTATGCCAATGCCCCATCCACCAGCAGGAAAAAGGAACCAGGGAAAATGCCTGGATGTGAGAAGGTTTATGATCCCCAGGAAGGCAATCACAATCACATAGACCAAGAGGTGGCGCTTGAACTCCACTCTTTCCCGAGCAAGTTTTCTTAATTCCTCATCTTCCATGTCTTTTCCTCCTTTCTCATTCCTTTTTGGTTTCCTCGTCTAGATGAACCTAGCGATTGAGAAGAATCTCTTCTGGTTGCGAAGATTATAGCATTGATTTGGTATTACCTCAACACCAAGTAGGCGGAAGGAATTTAAGGAGTGAGGTTTCTATTGAACCGGACTCCTGAAGCATTGTCTCTGGCTGGCCTTGATGTGCATCGCTCCGGTTCATGACTGGGTCATTGCTGGAGTGAACTCTCCCGCGCTGCCAAGACACTGGACGCCACTACCATGGGGTAGGGAACTTCCCGGGCCAAGATGATGTGTCCGGACATCGGATACCCCCCAAAACCCTGATTCTTACTGCTTGCAGCAAAAAAGACTCCTCGCTTGACTTTTATGTTCAATAAGGTATAATGTTCAACAAATATTGAACATAAACTTGGGTGAACAGAGTGACCGTGCAGATCAACAGAAGTCTGTTTAGGGACAAGTCTACCCTCATTCTACGGGAGATGCTCCATACTCCCGACAGGGAATGGAAAGTGCGAGATTTCGCGAAAGAATGTGGAGTTAGTGTAGGACTTATCTCACGCACCCTCTCATTCTTGGATGTGATGGGGTTTGTAGAAAGAGCGAATCGAGGAAGAATAGGATATACCCGGCTAGTCAAGAAAAAAGAGCTTTTAGAGCTGTGGGTTAGAAACTACGATTTCTCACTGAATAGGGTAGAGAGTTTCTACAGTCCGGATGAGAAGATACTACAGAAGCTAATACGTTTCTTCAAAAAGAAAGGTCTGGGTGATTCTTACGCGCTGACCCTACATGCTGGCGCCAACCTCATAACATCTTATATGGTTACAGAAGACATTCACATTTACCTAAATCACGGCGCTTTCTACAAAATCATCTCCGAGATGCAGGATAGAGTCCTTCTAAAACAGCTAATCAAAGGCGGGAATGTTCATTTTGCTTATCCTCACTACAAGCATTCCGTCTTTCACAATGTTCGTAGAATAGCCAAATACAGGGTTGTGTCTAATCTACAACTCTATCTGGATCTCTATGATTTTGCCCCACGAGGAAGAGAGCATGGCGAGTATCTCAAGAACGTGCTTGAGGAAAGAGGTGAAACCATTTGAATAGATCTATCCAGGAGAGAGTTTTGTTCAAGGTGTTGGAAGACCTAGGGCACTACCTTCCCTATCTGGTAGTAGTCGGGGGGTGGGTGCCTTATCTTTATAGGAACTATCTGTGGAAGGGGGAAACAGACAAACCTTACCTCACGGCAGATATTGACATTGGGATTAGACCTCAAGTCCAGAACTTCCAGCAACCTTCAATCTACGAAAGATTTGTTGAACTACAATACTCAGAGCGTCACCTCAGTACTGGAAAAGCATATCCTATTGTACCTGAGGCCAAATTGACCGCAGATGCTGTCCCTATTCCAGTGGAATTCGTTTCTCGCAAAGGTATATCAGAAGACTATCTTAGAAGATTGGTAGGCTCAGAAATTCTGGTGAACAAAATAGAGTACTTCGAGATAGTCTTGGAGAACGTTATGCGAATAGAAATAACGGGAAAAACGGCTCCCATAGGAGTCTTCATTCCCCGTCCCGAAAGCTATATCCTTCACAAGCTTCTAACATTTCCTCTAAGGCCGGATCAAACAAAGATGAGGAAAGACCTATACTACGTCTACTATGTCTTGAGATTTATCCCCAATCCTCACTCTTTGCTACGTGATATCTCCAGTTTCAAACCTACACCTGAATGTGAAATAGTCAGAGAAAACGTGGATAGATTCTTTTCGAAAAGACTTTCCCAAGGTGTTTTATGGGTTGCGGGCGAATTTGGCCCGGATGCCAGAATAAAAGACATAAGAGAGCATATTCTGAGTACATTCCAAGGGCTAAGAGCTGCGTTGTCTTGAAACTGGCGGTCCCGGCAATTTCTCCTTTTTTCTAAGGAGATTAACGGGCAGAGCTCAAGCCATGCTACGCCCCCCGCTCCTTTTGAGTGGTTCCGCTCGTGTGACAGGAATTGAGTGGGAAATGACATGGCTCATCATTTTCCCAGATTTGCCTGAGGTTAGCAAATATGAAAAGCATTGAAGGTATTTCGCCTTTTGATAATTGTCCTGCACTGGA
>CAYYHL010000033.1:3154-12308 GCA_964471775.1 uncultured Clostridia bacterium | reverse complement strand
CCGGGATCATCCTTCCCCCGATCCCTTAAGTCCTTGATATATTGGTTCAAAAGATCTTCGTGAGCAAACTCCCTTTTTCTGTCTCCATAAAAGACAATTGCTTTGAGTTTCTTGGAGCCCATTACTGCTCCCATTCCACATCTTCCTGCGGAGCGCCAATAATTATTCTCGATACAGGCAAATCGGACTAATCTCTCACCCGCCGGTCCAATGACCACCACCTGAGCCCGAGGATCTCCTGCCTCCTTCAATACTGTATCCTGAGTGAAATAGGTGTCTTTGCCCCAGAGATGGGAGGCCGGGTGAAAAACTACTTTGTCGGGAGTGATTTCTACCCATATAGGGGATCTAGAAACACCCTCAAAGACGATAGCGTCGAAGCCGGTTCTGCTAAGATATGGAGCGACGCTTCCTCCCGAGTAAGATTCGCCGTAGAAATGAGTCAAAGGGGACTTGCTAAAGACGCCGTACCTGCTGGAAGCAGGAATTTTGCTGTCCGTGGCACTCCCGGTGGTAAAAATAAGTCTATTTTCCTCCCCTAAAGGGTCGATGCCCGTCGGAATGAGCTTCAGCATCAAATAGGTCCCCAGTCCCTTGCCTCCAAAGTAGGTTTTGAGAACTTCGTCGGGAATCTCCTCTGAACAGTAGCTCTGATCACTTAAATTTACCCTCAAAAGTACACCAAAGAATCCCTTCATGCATAAGCCTCCTTTTTCTCTTGTCCAATTCTAAAGCCAACCTCAAGAGCTTTTGTGTTCAGTTTTTCCGTCCCTTTGGGAACTCTACCCGAGACGGCCTTTTTGACAGCCTCTCGAGAAACAACCCCGGTCAGCTCGGTGATGATACCCAGAGCCACTATGTTGGTCACCAATTCCTTCCCCACCTCTTTTTTTGCGATCTGGGTGATGGGTATGGAGAAAGCTCCAGGGGAAGGAACTCTCTTCACGCGAAAGGAATCAACTATGAGAATTCCATCTTCTCGAAGGTCACGATGATATTCGTCACACGCCTCCTGGGTTAGAGCAAGGAGAAGATCAGGACGGGTAACTCTAGGGTAGTCAATCTTGCTCTCGCTGATCACTACCTCCGACTTTGAGGCACCACCTCTGGCTTCGGGGCCGTAGCTCTGAGTTTGAGTTACATTCCTATTATCATAAATCCCGGCTGCTTCAGCTAAGATTAAGCCTGCCAGGATCAAGCCTTGCCCTCCTGAACCGGACAGGCGGACCTCATACCTATTCCTCATGTATCTCCCCCATCCCTGTCCGTACCTCCCTCTCCTTTGCCTCTTTCCTGGTCTTTGCCCTGCTCATAAGCCTCTCATATTCCTGGGCATATTCTGGAGCCTCCCTTTCAAAAAGAACCCCAGTTAAGATCTTGTCCTTGAGCTCCTCTTCATTCATCTTGCTGGCTTTCTTGAGTGAAACCGCATGCTCCTTTTGCCACTCCATCATAGCTACCGCTGATTTCATTTGGTTGCGACGACCGAAGCCCACCGGACAGGGACTGAGGACCTCGACCAGACCAAAGCCTTCTTTCGTCATCCCCCTCTCAATTAACCTATCAAGCTGCCTGGCGTGATAAACTGTTCCCCTGGCCACATACGAGGCTCCGCTTCCCCTAACGAGCTCAGGAACTTCAAAAGGTGGCTCCAGATTTCCGTAGGGAGCAGTAGTGGCAAAAGCACCCCGGGGAGTGGTGGGAGAATACTGACCACCGGTCATGCCATATATCCAGTTATTGATAATTAGGGTGGTAAGGTCAACATTTCTTCGAGCGGCATGGATGAGATGATTTCCTCCAATAGCCAGAGCATCTCCATCTCCCATAACCACAATAATCTTAAGAGAAGGGTTGGCTAGTTTCAAGCCAGTAGCAAAAGCTAGAGCCCTGCCGTGGGTAGTGTGAAGAGTATTGAAATTCAAGTATCCAGGCATGCGGCTGGAACATCCGATACCGGAGATAACAACCACTTTGTCTGGATTGACCTTCAGTTTGTCCACCACTCTAATAATGCAGCCCATAACAATTCCCACTCCACAGCCCGCACACCAGACAGTGGGAAACTTATCCAGTCTCAAATACTGATGCAGCCTGCCCATTAGCTCGCTTCCCTTTCAATAGCAGCCAGTATCTCATCCGGTGTAATAAGTTCCCCGTCAACTCTCATCACCCCCAGGGTCTTTATTCTCCCGCAGCTTACTCTCCTTACCTCGCCTATCATCTGTCCCAGGTTCATCTCCGCAACAATAATAGCTTTTAGCTGATCTACTAGCCGCGAGATGAACTTGTCAGGAAAAGGCCAAAGAGAGATGGGTCTCAGGAGTCCTGCTTTTATTCCCCTGGCCCTGGCTTCCTTAACGGCGCTAATGGCGGAGCGCGCCACCGAACCGTAGGCAAAAACAAGGATCTCGGCATCCTCCAGATACTCTCCCTCCACTCGAATAATCACATCCTGGTACCTTTCGATTTTTCGATAGAGCCGACGCACCATTTTGTCAATTTCTTCAGTATCGGAGGTAGGAAAACCCGTTGGATCATGGGTCAGTCCTGTAACATGGTAGCGATAGCCTTCTCCGAAGTCAGCCATGGGGGGAATGTCATCTTCGGTAATCTCATAAGGCACATATTTTTTCGGCGGGCAGGTTGGCTTCTTCCTCTGCACCTTCTTCACCCCTCCAGAAGAAGGTAGGACTACCTTCTCTCTCATGTGAGCTATGACCTCATCCAGCAAAAGAACCACAGGCAGGCGGTAGCGGTTTGCCAGATTCACGCAATCGATGGTAAGATCAAAGGTTTCTCTCACCGACCACGGGCAAAGGGCTATGGTGTTGCAACCGCCATGGGTGCCCCAACGGGTCTGCATTACATCTCCCTGGGAAGGCTTGGTGGGAAGTCCGGTGCTAGGACCGCCTCTTTGTACATTAACTACGACACAAGGTACTTCAGCCATAAAAGCAAAACCGATGTTCTCCTGCATGAGGGAAAATCCCGGACCGCTGGTTGCAGTCATGGAGTTGAGTCCAGCCAGAGATGCTCCAACTATGGCTCCCATACTGGCTAGCTCATCTTCCATTTGGATGAATTTTCCTCCCATCCCGGGCAAAAGTTCAGACAGCATCTCCGCAATTTCCGAGGAAGGAGTAATAGGATATCCAGCGAAAAAACGAACCCGTGCTGCTAGCGCTCCATAAGCTACAGCTTCATTCCCCGATATTAGTCCCGGTTTCTCCATAAGCTTTTCCCCTATACCACTTGAGAGCATGGAAATTTCAGAAAAACTCTAATGACTGAAAAACAAAGAAAGGTGTCATTCTTCAATGACAATGGCAAAATCGGGGCATCTTATCTCGCAAAGACCACACTCCGTGCAGGAGTGCACATCCCGAGCCATAACTTTACCATCCTCTCCCAGGGTGAGAACATCCTTGGGACAGAATTCTACACATATCCCACAGCCTTTGCACCAAGGCTTATAGATACGTATGGGGCCAAGGGTAAGCCAGTGCATTTTTTCTATAAGGGCTCCCTTGCTCTTCATTCTCACCTTTCTTTTCAAAAGACTCTATCTGGTCCCTTCCTGTTCCAATTCCGCTCGAACAATATCCACAACATTGCCGGGAGACTCAGCTACAGGGATAGATGCTTCCTCAAAGACCTTTATCTTATTGTCTGCCGTCCCTTCCCCTCCGGATATGATAGCCCCTGCGTGCCCCATTCGCTTCTCCGGGGGGGCACATCTTCCCGCAACCAAGGCCACTACGGGCTTACTGACTTTTTTCCTGATAAAGGCAGCCGCTTCCTCTTCATCCCTTCCTCCGATCTCACCGATAAGGACAATGGCCTGGGTCTCGGAGTCCTCTTCAAAAAGAGAGAGAATATCAACGAATGAAGACCCAATGATGGAATCACCTCCAATACCTACACAGGTCGATTGACCAAGATCACTCATGCTCAGATTCTGCACCACTTCATAGGTGAGAGTGCCGCTTCTTGATACTACTCCCACGGACCCTTGCTTATGAATCGCTCCCGGCATAATACCAACTTTTGCCTTACCCGGTGATATGACTCCTGGAGAGTTAGGACCAATGAGCCTTGAGCCTCTAATGCTGACACAACAGCAAACCTTGATCATGTCCAGAGTGGAAATCCCTTCGGTAATACAGACAATCAGCTCCACCCCGGCATCTGCAGCTTCAAGAATAGCATCAGGAGCAAACTGATGAGGAACATAAATCACCGAGGTATTGGCCGCACTTTCATGGCGAGCTTTCTTGACTGTATTATAAACAGGGATCCCATCCACCCTCTCCCCTTCCCTTCCAGGAGTGACACCTGCGACAATCTTGGTTCCGTATTCTTTCATCCTGGCAGTATGGAAACTTCCCTCCCTGCCTGTTATTCCCTGAACAACTACCCGAGTATCAGAACAAACGAGTATACTCATTTTCTTGCCTCTCGAACCGCTACCCTGGCTGCTTCATCCATGCTGCCCGCCAAAACAGCCCTGGTGTGGGCGAGCCTGGCCCGCCCTTCGTCTTCATTAGTACCGGAAAGTCTAATAACGAGGGGAAGATTTGATTTCATCCGGGTGATGGTTTCTATAAGCCCGTCAGCTACCACATCGCATCGAGTGATGCCTCCAAATATATTCACCAGAACGACCTTTACTCTCCTGTCAGAGAGAACAATATCCAGAGCAGAGCTCACTCTATCTTTACTTGCTCCTCCTCCTACATCCAGAAAATTCGCCGGCTCAGATCCGTACCGTTTGACCAGGTCCATAGTAGCCATAGCCAATCCCGCTCCATTAACTATGCATCCGATCTCGCCGTCCAGACGCACATAGCTTAAACCCCGCTGTCTCGCCTTGACTTCCAAAGGATCCTCGGCCTTAGTGTTTCCCAACGAGGATAGCTCAGGATGGCGATAAAGAGCATTATCATCTATGACAATCTTGGCATCCAGAGCATATAGCTTTTCGTCTTCGGTTATGACAAGCGGATTGATCTCGGCTAAAGAGCAATCCAATTCCTCAAATATGTGGAAGAGGCTGGTGAGAATATCAGCTATCCCCGTGGCTCTTTCTTTGTTTCGAGACAGGGAAAAGGCCAGCAACCTCGCCTGGTAGTTTTGGAAACCGACGAGGGGATGGATGAGCTTCTTGAAGATTCTCTGGGGGGTGAGCTTTGCTACCTCTTCTATTTCGACTCCTCCCGACGGGGAAGCCATTACCACAGGGCATCTATGGGAGCGATCCACGGTGATCCCCAAGTAGTACTCCTCCTTTATCTGAAGAGCTTCCTGGACAAGTACCTCTCTCACCCGCTCGCCCTTAACATGCAAGGAGAGAATCCTACTGGCGGCTTCATGAGTCTCATCCGGGTTCTGGGCTATCTTGACTCCTCCGGCCCTCCCTCTTCCTCCCACCAGGACCTGGGCCTTGACTGCTACGGGACGCGCGAATCTTTTGGCTATCTCCTCAGCTCCTTTGGCAGTATGGGCAAGCTCCATTTGGGGCGTAGGGATCCCGTGGGAGGAAAAAATCTCATGGGCCTGATATTCATAGATCCTCATCCCACCTCTCCATCCATAAGCAGGGAAAGGTACTCCGAAATATTGTAGATTTGAATTTTCTGTTTTCTTTTTCTAGCGTTCTTGAGATTATGGAGGCAGGAAGCGCACTCGGTGAGAAGAATTTCCGCTCCCGTGTCTATGGCCTCCTGGAGTCTCTTTTTGGCCATATTGATCGAAAGTCGGGTAAAAGACCCCCTTACCCCACCTCCTGCACCACAGCAATGAGCATTCTCACGATTTTTGGACATCTCTTGAAAGTCAGGAGCAAACTTCCTTATGACATTTCTCGGAACGTCGTAGAGATCGCTGTGTCTTCCCAAATCGCAGGGGTCATGATAGGTTATCTTCCTGTTTGTCTTGACAGGTAGGTCGAGCTTCTCCAAAAGCTGGGTAATATGGAAAACCTCGATCCCCAAGCTTTCAAATCGTGGATCCTCCTTGAAGGTGCGGTAACACATAGGACAGGTAGTGAGGAGTTTTTTGACCTGAGCTTTCTTTACCTCCTCTTTGATACGCTCGGCGGCCTCGGGCCCTGCCTCAAAACCCACATCACCAAATACTCCCCCACAGCAGACTTCGTCAATAGTGGTAAAGGAGACCTCCAATTTCTTGAGAAGCGTGACTGTCTTCTTCAGACTTTCCTCTTCCCGATGCTTGCCTACACACCCCACGAACAAAGCAAACTCCGCACCCACCTTTGGATAATGGAAGTCCTTTTTTTCCTCTCCGTAGACATTACCAGTTTTCTTTACCATTTCCCTCATCATTCTATGAGCTTCGAAATAATGTCCTGCTTTTACCAAGTCGCGCCTCACCGCCCTCACCACGCCAGCCACTTCAACCTTGGCCGGGCAATTTGTCTCACACTGAGCACAAAGACAACACTGGAACAGCCTATCTTTGATGAGCTGATTACATTCTATCTCATCCTCTTTCAGGCCATAGGAGAGAATCACTTTGGATCTCGCTCCTGCCGATTCCCAACCCAATTCCGTGAGGATCGGGCAGTCTACAAAACAGTAGGCACACCTGATGCAGCGAAGCATATCCCTTTCCCAACTCTCGAGCGCTTTGGTCTTCATCTTCTCTCCTTGATCGGATATCTCAGTTTGGTAGCAGTGAAGAAATCTTCTGGAGCATCCATTAGTTTGTGAGGATTGAGGATGTTATTAGGGTCGAAGACCTTCTTGATTCCCCTCATGAGCTCCAGGAGGTCCTTCCTCTCCTTTCTAAAGTAAGGAGCTTTGGAAATTCCTATGCCATGTTCTCCCGAGGTAGTTCCCCCCAAGTGATGCACTAGAGCGAAGACCTCGTCCACAGCCTTGCGGGTCCTATCCCACTCGTCAGGCAGCCTGGGATCAACAAGGAAGGCAGTGTGAACAAGCCCCTCACCAGCATGTCCATACGTCCCAATGAGCAGATCGTTATTCCTGGCAATCTGGTGAATCCCTTCCACTAGCTCTCGGAGCTTGGAGACAGGAGCGGTGATATCCTCGGCCAAAGTTGCCCTGACCCGGTTCTCCTTGTACATACTGGTGGCGGGAAAAACGGAAGATCTTACCTCCCAGAGCTTCTCCATTTCCTGAGGATCGTCACTAATAACGATGTCAAAAGCACCACATTCCTCCAAGATTCCTTTTATCTTCTTTATCTCGTGATGGAAACTAGCTTTGACTCCATCGCACTCAAACAAGATCAGAGCTTCCACTTCGGGAAGGCCGGCCCCCAGAGCCTTATTAACTGACTTAATGGCTACCTCGTCCATGAGTTCCAGGGCCGAGGGGACGACCCCTCTTGCAACTATTTTGGAGATAGCGTCTCCTGCCTGACTCAGCTCATAGAATACAGCCCGTCCCACGATTCTTTCTTCGGGCAAGGGTCTCACACGGAGGGTGGCTTCCACAATAACTCCCAGGGTCCCTTCACTTCCCACCATCAGTCTTTCCAGTTGATAACCTGAAGCTTGAATGATAGTGGCACTGCCCATCGTGACCAGGTCTCCATTGGCCAAGACCACCGTTAGCCCCAAGACGGCATCCCGGGTGGCTCCGTACTTCACAGCTCTCATTCCCGAAGCATTGTTGGCAATCATCCCACCTATGGTGCACACTCTTCCGCTTCCCGGTGTTGGAGGAAAGAAGAATCCATAAGGCTTCAGCTGCCGATTCAGTTCGTCATTGACTACTCCGGGCTCCACTCGACAGAACATGTCCTCGGGACGGACTTCCAGTATCCTGTCCATGCGCTTGAGATCCAGGACAATTCCTCCATCTACGGGAACAGCGCTTCCTGATTCGCCCGTGCCTGCACCTCTAGGCACCACAGGGATCTTCCTTCCATTGGCAAATCTTAAGATTTTCTGAACCTCGCCCGCACTCACGGGCCTCACCACTACTGAAGGGGAGCTCTGATGCATTGAGGCGTCCGAGCCATAGACATATCGGTCCGCTGCATCATCGGAGACATTCTCATCCCCCACCATAGCACGCAGCTCTTCAAGCATAGTCGCCTCCTACCAGGTGCCCCTGGGTATCAAATTTCATTGGTTTCATTTCACCCAGGATGTCGATATCATCCCTCGTCCGAGCCTCTTGGAGCAGAGACTCCGAAATATACAATTTCTCTATCTGGAGGGTATTCTTTATCCTCATTACCCTAACCCTGTCCGGATCCTTTCCCTTGAAAGTACCTATGGCTGTAGCTATGGCTTCTTTGTCCGTCTCGCAGGTGAGGGGAACAAAGGCACGATTGAGAAAACCCGAGGTCAGGACATTGGTGTACATAGCGTGATAGTCAATTTTGTTAACGATCCTTCTGGTAATAATATCGGCAAGCCCCACCCCTATAGCATTCCCATGAGAAGAAGGAGTTACATCAAGAACGATGATCTTATTGATTTCGGGCTTCTCAAATTCCTTCTCTCCTCTTATCAAGAGGCGACCAATAATATTGGTATCCATACCGGTGCCACTGATATTCTTTCCTATCTCATCCACAATGAGGATGTCTATATCATCAAAAGGAAGATGAGGCATAAGATCCCGCGCTTCCTCTAATAGATGTGGCTCCTCTTTTTCAAACTCCTCTGGATCAAGAACTACGATTCTAGCGGTCTCATCGTACGCGTTTTCCACTATGCCAACCCCCAGGACAAAATTAGCTTCCCTCATCATAACTCTGGCTGCCTCCGGAACCATTTCTCTTAAGCCCTTGGAGCCAAAAGAGTGAACCAGGGAGGCTCCTTTGTGTTTGCCCAGTCCGATGGCCAGCATTTTCATCAGACCCGACTCAAAGGGACCTCTAAAGGAAGTGTGGGGCTTGATACGATTAACTACAACAATAGCATCACTCCCGAGGGACATCTTGTCCATGAAGACAGGAACGTGATTCTTTATCTCGCCGACCTTTACTACCTCCATAGAAGAGCGAATCGGGGCTCCCACGGAATCCTCGGTAATCCCATAACTAGCCAGAACTTCGATTTGTCCTTCAGCCCTCGCTCCCCCATGGGATCCCATAGCAGGAACTATGAAGGGACGAGCTCCCAGTTTCTTGAGTTCCTCCACTATGGTGG
>CAYYHL010000033.1:0-3054 GCA_964471775.1 uncultured Clostridia bacterium | reverse complement strand
GCAGGAACTATGAAGGGACGAGCTCCCAGTTTCTTGAGTTCCTCCACTATGGTGGCAGTAATCTGGGCAATATTGGCTATGCCTCTACTCCCAGCGGTTACCGCCACCTCATCATTAGCTTTCAATCTTTCTTTGAGTCCTGATCTGGCGATCCCCTCTTTTAGTTCCCGAGTAACATTGTCCAAGCTCGGAGCCTCAAATTTCTGCCGGACCTTTACCATGCCGAGAAACTCTGTTTCCTTCATGTCGGCCTCCTTCCCAGTCTCAAAAGTCAGACCCAGTGCCCTATCAGACAATTCCTTACCGTCAATATTCAGCTCATCCTCATCTGCACATAACTATCTGTCTTCTTCAGAGAGAATTGAATCTTTCTGCTTGAGGAAAATTCACTCAAAGAAGCACTAGCCGAGCCTACTCAGAATTTCCCGGGGCTTAACCCGGTTCATGGCCAGTCCCAACTCATCCGGAGGGATTCCCAGAGCAAGACCAAGAACCTGGGGATAATAAAGAACAGGCAGATTAAATTCAGTCCCTGACTGTTTTTCTATTTTCTTTTGATTCCCCTCATACATGATGTTGCAGAAAGGGCAAATAAGAACAAGAGCATCGGCTCCGCTAGCCTTGATATGATCGAGCTTTAGGGTTGCTATCTTCAAAGCCGTCGCTTCCTCTACTCCCAGAACGCCCCCACCGCAGCACTCATTTTTGTCCTCGTAGGGAATAGATTGGGCTCCGGTGAGCTGGATAAGCTCATCAAGAGTACGAGGATTCTCGGGTTCGTCGAACTTACCATACACTTCGGAGGGCTTGAGGTAATGACAGCCATAGTGGGCGGTGAAGTTGAACTCCGAAAGGGGGCGTTTTACCATCTTCTTGATTTTCGCCAACCCTACATCTTCGTGCAGAATTCTCACAAAGTGCTTCACATGGCTCTTCCCATGATATTTCCTATTGGTGACAGACAGGCCCTCATTGATCTGATTTCGAAGAGCTCGATTCTCCTTGACCTCTTTGTCTACTTCAGTGAGTACCGAGGAACAGGCGCTACAAAGCGTACATATATCTAAATTAGCCTCCTCTGCCAGACTCAAGTTCTCGGCCGCCATTAACATGAAAGTCATTCTATCCACCGATTTGACCGGAAAACCACAGCAGCTGAATTCTGGTATATCCAGAAACTCCAAGCCCAGCTTCTCCCCTACTTTCCTGGCAGCAAGCTCATAGTTCAAAGCCCTTACCGGCACCGTACACCCCAAGAATAGAGCATACTTCATTCGGCTCCCCCCTCGTCCTTCACCAGTTTCTCCATCCCGGTCTTTCGAAAGAGCTTGCGAGTCCCTTCAACGTTTTCCTTTATCTCGGGCAGACCCCACTTGGCTCTTTTCTTGTTATCAAATTCGGTAATCTCATAGAGTCTTCCGTGGGCGAAGAGGATCTCAAGTTGAGCCCTGAAAGAGGGGTGCATGTGACCCTCCCTCACGGCGATGTTCTTGATGGCGTTCATCAGATCAGCAATTCTCACATCCTGAGGACATCTCTCCTCACAGGTATAGCAACTGGCGCAGAGCCAGATAAAATCACTGGTGAGGACTTCTTGCCTCATACCCAAGATAGCCATACGGATGATCCTTCGAGGATTGTACTCGTCGTTCATTTCTCTAACTGGACACCCGGCAGTGCAGGTGCCACAGGCAAAGCAACGAGTCACGTGCTCTCCACCAGGCTCTTTCATTATCTCATACTTGAAATTTGGATCAAGTTTCGATACGTCGATCATCCTATTCCTCCCCTACCTTCTCGAGCTCATCCTCTTTGAAAACACCAAGTGGTATTTCCTCCTCAAGGCTCCTTCCCGGCACATATTTGAACATTCCCTGTACCTGGTGTCCCACCATTTTGAATATCTTCAAGAGAGCGATGTTGCTGGGACAGGCCTGCTCACAGAGGCCACATCCCACACAGCATACAGCCATATGATTCATTCTTCCCAGGTGAAAGAGAAGAGTGTCGGTGGGCATCCTAAGGATGCCCTTCCTGTCAGCCAACTGCAGATATTTTGAAGGTTCAAATTCGAAAGTGGACGAGCTGAAGAAGCACTCCTTGCAGTAGCACAGTGGACAAGCAGTCATACAATTACGACAGTTTATACAGGTGGCAAAGACGGATGAAAGATTCTCCCAGCCGGAGATTTCTTTGCGTGTCCGGGAAAAGAGCTCATCCCTCTTGTTTATCCTCTCTTGGGTGAGCTGTGATATTGCTTTTTCTCTCTGAGGAAAAGATTGGGAGGAGTCCAAATGCAAGGCAGCCAAGATTTCCTCGCCTCTTTGACTACCAGCTTCCAGAATGAATTCTTTCTCCCATTCTAATCCGATGAAGCCCACTGTGAGATCGCCCAAAGCAGGTACTGAGTGCTCACAGACCCCGCAGGCTGATCTCAGGTAAGAACTCTCCTCCCCTTCCTTGACACCTTCCAACAGAGAATGGGTAGGATCCTCTCTCCGGGAAACCATATCAGCGTGGTCTCTTACTGAATAGGTGCCCAGGCAATCTATTCCGATGGTAACCAAGTTGTCCAAAGACGCCTGTTTCAGCTTGACCAATTCTATAAGGGCTCTCATCTCGCAAGAGCGCATTACCAAACCTAAGGGCTTCGGACTGGCGCCGAGCCTGGTGATATGAGAGACAATTTGGGCCGAGCTCACCGGAAGAACAGGAGCAAGTACGTTGGCTCCTTCCAGCTTCTCGGGTTCTGTCACAAAGGTTTGGACCACACTTTCTTTAGAGGGGACGGGCTGAGGAACCAGAACAGCCTCAAGCAGCCCTTTGTTAAGCAGATCCGCCAACAGAGAGTTTATGCTCTGTCTAAGATTCCTATTCTTGACTCTCATCAGGACCCCTCGTGCCATAGCGGCCCCCTTCACGTCCACCAAAGCCTGGCCACAGGATTTGGACCTAACTTTCTCATATCGCTGGTCATCCGGGAGACAGTATCCGCGTATCTTTTCCCTTCACTAGCGCTGATCCAGCGGATTCTGACTCGCTCATCCTCCAGTC
>CAYYHL010000032.1:0-12406 GCA_964471775.1 uncultured Clostridia bacterium | reverse complement strand
ATCTCTGCCAGAGCTGAGAGCTTCTCAGGAATAATCCCTTGTTGCTGCAACTGTACTATGCGCTGAGCTTTATTGGTTTGACCTTCGCGCACGGCCTGCCAGCTCGGGGGACCGCTTCCCATGAGTATGATCGACTTCACCCTCTCGGGATAGACAGTGGCGTAACGCATAGAAACCAAGCCGCCCCAAGAGTGACCCATTAGGTGAGTCCTTTCGGCACCTATGGTTTTGCGCACCGCCTCGAGGTCCGCTACGTAGCTTAACAGGGAATAGCCGTTGGATGGATCGCCCGAGCGCCCCGTTCCACGCTGGTCATAGGTCGCTACGGCGAAATTCTGACTCGCAAGCTGCTCCAGGCTAACCATGTAGGAGCTGGAAAGACCGGGCCCACCATGGACGGCGATAAGTACATTCGGTGCATCTGGGTCTCCCGCGATCCTAACATGCAGCGTGGCGTCACCAGCTTCCATCATTAGGTCTTGAGCATAAGGCTCGTTGGTCCTACCGCATGCCGCCGGCACCAGGAGCATGACCAGTAAGGCTGACAAGACAGACATTTTCAATTCCATCCCTTCTTTCCTCCTTGTTTTCATTGATGATCGTCGATCTATGTCTGTTTGTGACACGGTTGTGCTGACCTTTTGATGACTCTTCTTGTGGCTTTTGGCTGTGGGTCGAACATCGAAGACACATGTGGGACTTTTTTCGAAGACACTACATCACCAGGAATCTCTCTATTGTGTCTGGTTACACTCACTCCACTTTCTAGATGCCCAGTTTTTTTCGCTTCGCTTCTATGTGGGTCAAGATGGCATCCGCTGCTTTGACTGGATCTTCTTCAACATTCAGCATACCGCCGGTTACCTGCTCACAGTCCTGAGTCAAAAGTCTAACCAAATTTGGTGCTCCGGTAACTGTTGGTACGGGGTTGACATAGGTGTAGAGTCCTAGGGCCAAAGCAAACACCGCGTCGATGGTGGCCTTCTGTTCCATATACTCAGGTGCCGCAGCAACTACGGGAAGATCCTGTATCGGTACACTTCCTAAAGCATTTGAAAGGGCAGCCAGTAGGTCTGCCAAACGTCCAGTATCAGTGCAGGTTCCGTAGCCAAGGACAGGGGGTACCTGCAGTTTCTCACACAGCCTTCTAAGACCTTCTCCTGCAAATTCCTTTGCTTCCGGGCTGCACAAACCGGCCACCTGCAGTGCTCCATTGCCGCATCCCATCGAAAGCACCAGGATATCACGTTTAATCAGTTCTTTTGCCATGCGGACGGTGTGTACATCCTGGCCGCAGTCTCTCAGTGTGGTGCACGAGACCATTCCTGCCACTCCACGCAAAGCCCCATCTTTTATGGCTCCCGTAAGGGGCTCAAGCGTGCCCCCGAGAGATTCAAGAATACTCTCTGTTGAGAAGCCCACTACGGCTTCTTTCATGGGTAGTTGGGCAATCGGCTCGACAGATACCCTGCGCTGCTTAAAGTTATCGATAGCAATCTCTAGGAGCCTAGTGGCCTGCTCCTTGGCCTTCTCGGGTTTGTAATTGATTCGCTCTTTAATACCTTCAAAGGCAACCAGCTCGCTCACCGGCACCAGTTTGAACTTATACTTCTCGGCGTACAATGGATCGATCTGCATGGAGCAGTTCATATCTGCCGCGAATAGATCCACACACCCGCTGGCCAGAATTGCTTCTTGCATAATCCAGTTCCCAGTAAAACCGTAGAAGGTGTCGTCCGTCTCCCATCTTTGAATCATCTCTTGACCGCTCTCAATGTTGGCAATAACGCGCAGTCCCTTAGCACCCACAGCTTTCGCTTTTTCCTGCCATTCAGACTTCCGAGCTAGCTCAACCATTGCAAACCCGAGAAATGGTTCATGGCCGTTGGGAAGGACATTAACATAGTCCGGGTGGAGTACACCCATATCTACCCGCACCGTATGTGGCCTGGGTATCCCAAAGAGAATATCCTGGCAGTATTCGGTGACAATCTGACTTTGGTAGGCCATTGCCACTCCAAGGCGCATAGCCTTGAGAGCCAGACTCACGTAGTAACCATCGACGTTGGTAAGACATGAACTTGTGGCCAGCATCATCTCTCCATAGATTCCGCCGGGAAAGATATCTAGTTTTCTCCAATTGTTTTTGCTGTGGCTGGGAGCTAGCGCTTCTATGATCTGACTCGGTTCGTAGTACTTTCTACGAAAATCTGCTTCCAGAAAATCGCACAGGCGAACAGCGATTTCAGTATCTTTGCCAGATGTGTCTACGTCCAGTCGTTTAGCAAAACTTTTCAGTTTGCCGGGCTCTCTGATATCAAACGGAGTCTCACCTTGTGCACTCGCACGAAGGGTTCTCACTGTTTGATCGGTATGGTAATGGTAGGTGGATGCGCCCATAACATTTCTGAGCAGCATCATACGCATAGCCATGCCGTCACCAGTGATGCCACATACGCCCCTCTTATCTTTGGCTACATCTGCCCGGCAGGGCCCATTCGAGCACAGGTCGCACCGCACTCCTCCCATGCAGAAAGGACACCTTCTATCCGGATCCCCACCCATACCCTGGGCTTCGTATCGATCCCAAATGTTGTTCATCCCATCCTTCTTGATTCTTTCGTATACCCGACGAACAGATTCGTGGTAAGAAATTCTACCTTCTTCCATCTTATTCCCCCAATTTTGTATTTTCCACCGGAATGAAAACTATCTAGAATTATCACATTGCAATAGCACGTAACTCGCGTAGATATAGGACCTGTTTATCTTGGCTTAGATAAGCAAGAAAGACTCGGATTTCCTTCGACTTACTGGGAAACTCCCTGATGCCGTCCTCAGAAGATAAGTTAGCAGAAAATCCTGTGGTTGCATAGTTAGGAACGCATAGGAGAGCTAATCCAACCTAGCTACTAGATCTCGAAGATGTGAATATTCCTTCCTACCTGAATAGTCTTTGAATGTCTTAGGATCTCGTTTTCTAACTGTCCGCAATGTAGCGAGGGCTTCTTCTCTTTTTCCTTGTTCTAGTAGTATACTTGCTTTTTCCAAACCGGACAGGATATCATAAAGGCTGTCTCTACCTTCTCTTATAGCCTCATCAAATACCTTCAGTGCGTGGCGCGTCTTTCCCAATCGTGCTAAACAGACCCCGTATTTATGTAGCAGCGGAGTACGAAGTGGCTCTGGGCTTTGCTCCTTTAATATCTCAAAAAGCTCACGAGCCTCAGCATAATTACCCCCATCATAAGCTATATTTGCCCGATCTTTCAATAAATACATTGATTCTTCTTCAGCAGCCTCGTGCTCGACTACCTCTTTCTCTTCCTCCGAAGGAATCTCCATTTTTACCTCCAATTACTACTCAGGAATAGATTAGACTATCTAGGTTTAGAAGTAACTTTTTCTCCTCTGGTCAATGCATCCGCGATAACAGAAGTCATTGCATCAACCGCTCCCCTTGAGGATTTTCTTTGTTGAACCTACCTGATTGGTTATTTCCTGTACTAACTCTCCCTTTTTCATTCCACTACCTCGCGTTTTGATTAACTAAGAGCTCGTTTTCCTGAGAAGGTCTCTCAGCCCCCCTTCTTCTCCTTGGAATAGTTTGCCTTTTGGGTTGTCCCCTTATCCACTGTGTCACTCAAGGCGTCAAATTCTAGCATTCCTGGATCTCACTGTCAAATCGAATAAGACATATAAGCAGTGCTTGTTTCCTCACTTATAGACTCTCTCATATTTTTTCATGGTCTTGTCGAATAAACAGTAATAAGGGTTTAGGTAGAGCGTCCGTTGTTCGGGTAGTTTGCAACGTGCAGTAAGAGAGAAGACAAAATGTCGTAAATTTGTAAAAAGGGATGGAGAAAGGATGGCGACTCTAGTTTGGGAAGAAGGCATGGAAGGGTATGTCCGACGGGTAGGGAAAGAGTAAAGTACAGCTAGTGAAACTTATTCTGGGGGCTGGGAACTCTCAGATTTTATCTGGGTCGCTTTTTCATGTTCCTCCGCTGCCTGAGAATACATCCCTTTCTCTGCATACAGATCGCCGAGCACTTCATGGGCTTGAGCATCCTGCGGGTTAATCTGTATTACCTTCTTTAGATTTTGTTCACTGAGATTGTATTTTTTCTGTTCAAGATAGATAAGGCCTAAATTGAAATAGGCATCTGGATTGTCTGGATGATGCTGGGTTTCCTTCTCATAACAATCGATGGCTTGCTCGATCTTGCCCTGTTTGTGGTAAATACTACCCAGGCGAAAGTAGGTATCCTCAAAAAAAGGTTCGAGCTTCAGAACCCGCTGAAACTCTTCAATTGCTTGCTCATACTTTTGTAGCTGAACATAGGTGTGAGCCAAGTTGTAACGGAAGACAGGCTCATCCGGTTCTATTTGTACTGCTATTTCCAGCTCAGATTGTGCGTTGGAATACTCCCCCTTCTCCATATAAATGTTAGCCAAATAGGTGTGGGCATAGCTATTTCTCGGATATAGCCCTATCACTATCCGGAGTTCCTTCTCTGCTTTCTCATGGTTATTCTGTTCCAGATGCACTCTTCCTAAATAAAGATGAGAATCCACGTCTTTGGGGTCCCGCGTGACCGCTTTCTGAAATGCTTCTAAAGCCTTGTCCCAATCCCGAAGTTCAAAGTAGCTCATTCCTAGATTCGTATACCCTCCCTCTAAATCAGGGTTAAGATCGATGGCTTTTTCGAAGTTCTCCACCGCTTCTTGGTATTTTCCCTGCCAGTAAAGGATTTGGCCCAAGTTGTACCGAGCCAGACCATTGCTAGGATCAATAGCTATTTCTTTCTCATATTCAAGTATGGCCTTTTCAGGTAGTTGTTGATACGAGAATAGGTTGCCCAGTAGTAAGTGAATACCTGGGTGGCCGGACTTGAGTCTTAGGCAGGCCATGAGTTCCCGGATAGCCTCCTCATAATCCTCAAGTTCTATCAAGGTAAGAGCTACATTGTAGTGGGCCTCAAAGTTGTCCGGATCCAGTTTAACAGCCTGCTCGAAGGCCTCCCTGGCTTTGGTGTATTCTTTCAGGTGATAATAATCTACCCCCAGCTTGATGTACGGTGCCGGATTCTGTGCTAAATATCCCCACTCTGAGGAAAATAGGACTATTCCCAGACCTATCAGAAATGAAAACACTACCATTTTTTTCAACTTTCATTCTCCTTTGTAAAAGTAGATTCCTCTAACTCATAGGCAACGAGCACTTCCAGGACAAGAGGATCGTCGCGCCAGGAAAAGGGAAAGGGAGGGAAGGGTGACCTGTCTCTTATCAGTCTTTCCGCGGCC
This sequence comes from uncultured Clostridia bacterium, assembly GCA_964471775.1. Lineage (GTDB taxonomy): Bacteria > Aerophobota > Aerophobia > Aerophobales > AE-B3A > SOJT01. The sequence goes on along the minus strand of CAYYHL010000032.1, from coordinate 7,099 downwards.
CGATTGAGCACTTGGTAACCACAGGGAGACGAAATTTCGGTCTTCATTACCGTACCGCTCGAATTAATCATGAATCTAACCTTTATTCTTCCTTCCCATCCGCGCTGTCTGGCCACTGGTGGGTATTCTTTGTTGGCGTTAATTAGATTTCGAATCTTTTCTGTATACTCTCTTAACCCGAGATCCTCGATGAGGAGTTCAGTTTCTGCCTTAAGAGCCCTCATTCCTTCTCCATGAAAACCTGGCTCGATTACGAGAGATGAGAATTCTTTTTCCCTAACGGTGCGGGAATAACCAGAACTCGCTGTTTGCATCATCGGATCTAAGGAAGATGATAAGATTTCACCCCCACCATTTTCCTTGGCCCTGCCAGGGGATATTCTTGGGGGGGAATTTGATTCCCTAGAAGCGACCTTTTTGTAAGGAAAGACTCCTGGGAATCCTGTCATTGTGATTTCGGGTCGCACACCTTTTTCTGTGGTTCCTGTCTGGTGATGTCGGTAGCTCTTCTCACTTCGCCTCACAGGGAGAGGGACAAAGTTCCTTCGCGGTGGGAAAAACGGATCTCGAGAGGATGATATGACTCTGGCCTTATGTGTTCTCTCGTGGCTGATGTGGGATATCCAGACGCCAGCATCCCTTAGTGTGGCCAATTCAGCATAGTAGTTGGGTACTGAGAAAGCCGAAAAGATAGCTGTTTTGTCAATTGAAACATTCCCTTCCACTCTCTCACGAATCATCTTGGAGCTCCCTTCTCTGAGAGAGTCGGTTTCTCGGAGTGGTAAGCGCATCTTTGTTGGTGACGAGAAGACTAACCGAGATTCTCTTTGCCCGCTGTTGGATGTTTCCTTGAGAGAAAGCATCCTCCCTTGAAGTCTCAGGGTGGAAGACACGGATGACTTTTTCGCTAGAATCAAAAACGGCTTGAGTGAGTCCCCATTCTTTCTTCCCGACACAAAGGTTAAAGAAGAAATAAGAGGTTTCCCTGATGATTCTCTTGGGTCATAATCTCCTATTGGCAAGGAGATTATGTAGTCTATTTCTATACTCTTCACATGTTGGGGAGAGTCTGGGGGGAAAAGAAAGAGGGAAGCGCCAAGAAATCCCAAATGAATGATTATGGAAATGAGTAGAGAAAAAGTCTCCACTTTCAATCTGCCCACCCTGATTTTCTTACCAACTCCTACTTTCACCTTTTTAGCTCTCATTCTAGAGGTTTATCATGATCCCGAGATTGATTCTTCTGCCCGGCATAGGATAATCCCTGAACACTTCGTATGGCTCATCGAGTAGATTCTCCCCGGTCGCATAGAGTTCAACCTTTCCGGTTATCTTTCGAGAAACCCTGGCATTGAGGAGATGATAATCTTGTAATTTTTGGGTGTTTTCTCTGTTGGTATATTGCTCACCTACTTTCTCTGTTTCTATATGAATACCTACTCCAGAATCTGTCTCGTAATCCACGCTCAAACCCATTTTGTATTCGGGTGTATATACGAGACGATTTCCTTTATATTCCTCGCCCTCATCCTTAGCCTGTTGAGAGACATAGTTTAGTCCGAGAGATAGCCTTGGGGTCAAGTGGTATCTGAGCTCTGATTCTATCCCCTGATTATGCGCCTTGTCCACATTGCTGACCTGCCAGCGCCAGGGCGAAATCTCCACCCAGCTAATTAACTGGTCAGTTTTCCTATCAAACCAATTTATTCTGGCTAGCAAGGGCAGGTTAAACGTATGTTCCAACCCCAATTCATACCCTCTAGATTCTTCTGGCCTAAGGTCTTCATTTCCAAATAAACCCATTCCCCAACCCCAATCTTCATACCAGTAAAGCTCGTTCACCGTAGGGGGTCTGAAAGCCTGACCGTAGGATGCACGAAGACGGGTACTTTCTCCTAAAAGATAGAGCGCACTTACTCGCGGATTAGATTGGGAAGAGTAGGCAGAGTGATTGTCGTACCTCAATCCAGAGACAAGGACCAGGCGAGGAGAAAGCTCCATTTCATCCTGAAAGTAAAGAGAATTCGTATCCACCCTCCGGGAACCACCAATTCTCGAAGTTCCATCAATAGTAGTGACTTTGACCCGATCCTGTTTTAGCTCCAAACCCATGGTGGCGAGATGTTTCCCCCGGGAGAGGCTATACTGTATTTGCAGCCCACTAGCAAGATTTTCGTTTGTATCCCTCACTGGGCCACCCCAGGCTTCGGGGTCTTTGTAGCATATCTCGTACTCTTCAATGAAAGCTTTGGCAAGGAAGCGAGACACTCGTTTTAGGTCTTTGTGGTAGGACAGATCCAAAAAGTCCCTTTTGTCCTCTTCCTGGGCACTGGGAGTGGGATAAGTAGTAGATCCGGGAACTGCGGCGTTTCGATGAGACCAGCCAGCCAATAAGGAGAGGTCTGATGAATTATCTACTTCCCAGGTCAGCTTTGCCGTGGTGTGAGTTTCGCTATTGCCGCTATTTTCTCTGTGCCCGGCGGAATTTCGTAGCTCAGTTGTAAGAAAATATCCAGCCTTGCCTGACTTTGCACCATGGGTAAGAGCGTACCTGCTAGTTTCATAGGTGCCAGAGGAAACTCCAATCTGGGTCTGCTTCTTTTTGGGGGTAGGTTTGGTAATGATGTTGATGACCCCGCTCAGAGCGTTAGCTCCGTAGACAGAAGAGAAGGGACCTCTAATTACTTCGATCCTTTCGATGCTTTGTACCGGAAGGAGGGAAAGATCTACGGTTCCGGAAGCAGCGGGATTCAACTCTCGTCCATCCATCAAAACCAAGACTTGATCTGCTGTCGAACCACGAATATGTGCTGTAGCCAGCGAACCCAGACCCCCGTAAGCGGTCACTCTCATTCCTGCCACATTCTCCAACGCCTCAGCCACCGTGGAAGCACCGGATTGTTCGATCTCTTTTTTGGTGATGACCGTGGTGCTCACCGGAACATCCTTTGATAGATGAGGTGTGCGGGTAGCAGTAATGACTATTTCTTCTAGCTCCAGGATGCCTTCTTCTTGATTTTCTGCAGCCTCGGCCCAACCATTCAAGACAAGCACTAAACCCAAGGTTACGATAGGTAATCTGTTAAGTAGAGACATTGTTTTCTCCTTTGCTCTTGTTCTTTGTATCCGACAGCACAAACCCAAATACTGCCTACTCCAGTAACTCCTTAATTCGGCCGTTCATGGAACCGTCTCCCATAAGAAAACCCCAGCCTTCTCGGTTCAGAAAGCTGGGGTTCTATTACTCAACAAAAAACCCACAACTTCTCATCCCGCGAAGAAGAGTGGTAACTTACCTGCAGGTAGGTCTTCTGGCTTCCGGCATACCCTTCTAATGAGAAGGATTTCCTACTTTCCACCCCTTCCCACAGTAGACGGCTCCTCACCGGCTACTGTAGTGGCTCACGCCTGCTCTCACAAAAGCAGACAGGTGGATTTCGCTCCGGTCACAGCAGCGCGACCGCGAGGGATTCTCACCCTCTTCCCTTTTAACCCCGATGGGGTCCTGCAGGGTATTTCAGTAACCTTCTGTCACAAAGAACACATTGTAGTTTACCGAGTGCCTTGATGTTGTCAAGTCATCGCTTCTTTTTGTGTCAATGCAAAGTAATTATGTCATACTTTCTGCAAAATAGAAATGTCATACTCCTACGGCTTCTTTATGATTGACAGCAAGTTTTACTCCTTCCCGAGAAATCACATTTTCTCCTCATCCTTTGTATCATAATTACCCTACTTATTCATTATTATGGTTGAGACTTCTTCCTCTGTTGTTTCGCTTATTTTTAAGTCTGCAATCTTCTTTCCGTGACTCAGTATTGTTAATCTGTCAGCAATAGAAAAAACATGATGTATATTATGGCTAACGAATATTACTATAGAAAAATACACATCATCCAGTGCCATAACCTTTCCAATCTCTAGTCCTCTTCGAGAAAGGTTTCTATCTCTAATTGTTCGCACTCCGGGTATCTTTTATTCCCATCCTGGGCTACCTTCAAAGGTTTCAGTTTTGCCCCTTTTCGCTGACAAACTTTCCTAAATTCTCTGTACTGCTTTTCAAATCTTCTATTGAGTATTACCATTAGTTCTCTCGGGTCCAACCTACAGACTGCTTCACCTTTAATATAGGTCCTTTTTTGTACATCAGGATCGAGAGGACAAAGAGGAGCATTGCATCTCTCAAAACGCACACATCTTTTCATTGCGTTATAGCAATCAATTTCTGTTATTTTATTCTCCTTGGCTTTGGTTGTCTCGTCTAACAATAGAGAATACAAATAGTCTCCTTCTTCTTATCCTCGAGTTTCAAAATGTGTTGTGTCCTGCACGTGGGGTGTCCCTATTCTGGCGGCTGCCTTTTGGCTTCTTATCAAGTAGTGCCACCCTCCCAGAGGTCTTGCTTTTGGTTATAAGCCTAAGAATTTACGAAAAATCTTTCTGGCCAGTCACATTCTAGTATTCGTCTGGTGGCGAGTCAAGTGGGCAACAATAGGGAGAAGTAGCTTTGGGAGCCAGGTTTTGGCCAAGCCGTGTCTCGAAGAAAGGTATTTAGTCCACTGAGAGGAAATACCCAGGAGCGAGAAATGGTTGTGGTGCACCTACATTAGTTAATCACAGAGTATTTGAGAAAGAAAGACTCAGAGCTCTAAGGTGTGAAGTACAAGGTGAAGGGTGGTCCCAAAGAGGGAGGTATCTGGATACTGGTATGCCTGTAAGCTCCACAGCGTCTATTTCCTCGTAGCCATCCGTCTGAGTGTGAAGGATCACGGATTTTGCCAGGTATCGGGTCTTCTCAAAGTCTATTTCGAACCACCCGGGACATGGAGTAGTATCCTCGCCTTGCCAAACAATATGCCTGTTACTGGTGCTGCTGGATCTTTTGCAAAGTTCTTTTTGGCGCAGTGGCAACTATCAGCGTGGTCTAAAGCTTCACGACCGAAGTCCGCCGGAACTCTGAAGGAGCAATGGTGAAAGCCCGGTCGCGGAACCACACTGGAAAGCAGTTAGTTTTCAAGAAAGGTGAGCACAATTCGGCTGAATTTCTTTGGATATTGATACATCACGCCATGGCCCCCGCCTTTCAATTGAACCAGCCAGGCTCCGGGAATGAGGTCGACCATCATGACGGAGTTTTGCCAGGGAGTGTTTATATCATTGGCTCCGGTAATGAGCAAGGTAGGCTGGGTTATCTTGGCGAGCCGGCTGTGTGTACCTTTCCAGTTCTGCCAGGCTCGGTACTGGCGCTCTATGTTCTCTGGAGAACTTGTCTCCGTTATTTGAGGAAAATAAGTGCGGGGGTCAGGGTGCTCTTTCAGCCACTTCTCGGGGAAAAGAGTGGCAAGAAGCTTCTCTCCTCTCTCCTGAGTTGGAGCTGATGCATCATGAAGGAGGTCCAAAATCTCAGGGCTCGGATAGATCGCCTCTTTACCTCCGCAGTCCCCAGCATACAGTATGAGCTTTTCAACCCTATCAGGATACCTCAGTGTGAGCTCCTGGGCGATGTAGGTACCCAGAGACCAACCGAGTACATGGGCACGCTCAATGCCCAGAGCATCCAGGAGCCCACGGGTATCATCCGCGAAGAGCTCAATGGTAAACTCCTTGTCTGAAGCAGTTGTTTTCCCCATTCCACGGTTATCGAATATGATCACCTTGTACTGTGAGGCAAGCTCTTTTAACACATCTATCGCCCAAAGGTCCATAGTGCCGCTGTAGCCCATTATTAAAAGGAGGGGATCCCCTTTACCAAAAACTTTGTAGGCAATATCAATATCCCCCACAGGGACCATTCTTGTTGCTGCTTTCCCGGGTACTTCCTGGTTGGATGAAACCTTCCTTACACAAGAGCCTAGCAGCAGGGGTACCATCATAGCCAATACTAGAGCCACGCCGAAGGATTTTCTCATGGTCCTACCTCCAATCAAATTCTCTTCCCTTGAAGAACTCAACAATTGGGATAGATCTATCCCAATTCAGTCTCCCCCGTCCCTTGGATGAATCTTCATAACATCTTGAGCGCGTCAATTGAAGCTTTCTACTTACCCACAAACTCTATTCTTCCGTCAATCTGTGGTGAAATTGAGGTGTGGCGCTGAATATGACCAGCTAGAATGTCGGTAGTGAACATGGTGGTGTTCTCTTTGGAAATATCCTCTCCGAGAAAAATATAATGGCCATCACCCCCGCTTGCAGTCCATTTGTTCACCAGCACCGTGTAGGTGGCGGAGGGATCCAGCGGGGCCCACAGACCATTTTGATAAACTTCGGCCCTGACAATCCTTGAACCCGAATTGGTTACTTTGGAAACTGTCCGATTCGAATAAACTGCACAGAACGGTGGCTTGGTAAGATCAATGGTTATCCTGAGGCCAGCGACCTGAAAAAACCCACCTGAAGCCGCCCTGCCACTCTCCGGGCATCCGTCATCTTGGACCCTCAGCACTGAGGCTGAAATCTCCAGGGCCTGTTTCAGGTCAGTCCCATTCATCTCGACGCTCAGCACTTCATTCCTGAACGGCAGAATCTCGTTCACTGTGAGATAAGTTATTGGCCCCGCAGAATATGTCTTATCGCCCCGGATTGATCCGCCGCTAACCAAAGCAATATCCGCATCAGCGAACCAGGCGAGCCAGGAGTCTGCCACGAGATTCCCCAGGTTTGACTCGTGGCTACGAGCCACATCTTTTCGGGCATCGAGATCAACTGTAGTCTCACCAATAACCTGGCCAAGGCGATCCTTATACTTGTCCATGTAGTCTGCGACAAGATCGTGAATCTCAGGGTCATACCCTACTGTTGAATCGAGCAAAATCTTTTCCCAGGTGGGATTCACAATCTCATCATCCCTGAAGGTGAACCGGAGGACACCCAGATGCTCACCTCTGGCACCATCTTGCACTATTATTGTATTGCCACAGGTCTCATAGACGTATTCGTGGTCATGGCCACCAACAATGATGTCTATCCCAGCTACTCTTTTGGCAAGCTCGCGGTCCAATTCGACCCCGGTGTGGGTGAGGCCAATTATGAGGCTACATCCTTGTTATCAATAATCAAATTGGCCGAGACCACCTCGAAAGAAGCGAAATTGAGAGCA
>CAYYHL010000031.1:0-12409 GCA_964471775.1 uncultured Clostridia bacterium | reverse complement strand
GTCAAATTGCCTAGTGCTGCTGAGAGGGCAACCAATTATCACGTGAGAATATATCAAAAGATAAGAGATCGTTCTCCTGAAGGGGCTGCTCGAGCCATGAATCGTCATCTTCAGGATATTGAAAATGCTATCTTGAAGTACGCAGAGGGCCTGAGTAACGAAGAATGAGAATAGGAGTTTATGCCACCATCCTCGACAGCAAGAGATCGGGAGCAACAAATCGGGATGTTGCGGAAAAAGACATAAAATCCTCAGAAGCACCAAAAAGAAGGTATATGCAAAAGTATCCCTACCCAACAAAGAGGGTAAGAAGCTATCTGGCAATCAACTTCTGGGAATCCTAAATGAAGTTTGTAAAAAGAAAGCCAGTATCATTACAGATGAGTTCACTGGATACAACATTCTGAGAAAGACTGAATATGTTCACCTAACAATTGACCATACGAAGGAGTTTGTCAAAGACTTCGTGCATACAAATAATGTAGAATCATTCTGGGCTGTATTGAAACGTGGTATCTATGGAATCTATCATCATGTCTCTACCAAGTATCTACAGAATTATGTTAACGAGTTCTGCTTCAGATTTAACAACAGGAACTGGAATACGTTTGATGTCGTATTAGAGCAGGTGGAGGTCTAACGCTTAAAGCAAAAGGCAAGAGCTCTCGCCCCTGCCTTTTGCTTGGGTGTGCTCCTCTCGCGGCCGCACCCACCGAAACGTTAGCTGACATACATATCAAAATTACTGGGGGTCCAACACCTCATTCTGACCGTGGGGGTTAACGCTTTCTGAATAGCAATCTAAGCTGTAGCATTAGATTGCTCAATCGGCGTTGTAGTCCTGGCCGAGTTGTACCCTGACTGACACGGAGTCTCCTTCGTGCAGTCATTTGGGCTTTGATAGCCCTGTACATTGTGATACTCCTTTCCACGTAGCAGAGCTATGTGTTTGCGGCCCTAGGTACTACGGGAAAGGAAGTAATCAAGAGGTGTTGAACCCCAAATCAAAGAGCAATATTTATCCCTAATATATATTAAATGTAAGGTTTGTCAAGCAGATAATTCTGAAAAAGAATAACGGGCTACCTGAGTCGTGTTGCAGAATCGACTGGGGAGAGCGTCACCTGGGAAGAACGTTGCTTTCCCGGACTCTCCTTTGGTTGTCCCCTCGGAGCTAGGCCAATTGAGCGAAAAGAAACTCAGAGTGGTAGTTACCGATTATGAATTTGCCTCTCTAGAAAAAGAAAAGAAGATATTGGAGGAGGTTGGCGCCGAGCTAATTCCCACCCAATGCAAAAGTGAGGATGACCTGATAAAGATCGCCCAAGATGCTGATGGGCTGCTTAATCTTTACTTTGGTCCGATAAGTGAGAAGGTACTGGAGTCTTTAGAGAAGTGTAGGGTAGTCTCTCGCTACGGAATAGGGGTTGACACAATTGACATAGAGGCTGCGACCCGCCATGGAATAATCGTGACCAATGTTCCTTCCTACTGCGTTGATGAAGTTTCAGACCATACGATGGGTCTTATCCTTGCCTGTGCTAGAAAAATTGTCTTGTTGAACAGGGTGGTAAGGGATGGGATCTGGGATTTCAAGCTATCTAAGCCCATCTTTAGAATCGGAGGGAAAACCCTCGGATTGGTAGGGTTTGGGAAGATCGGCAGAGCGGTGGCAAAGAAAGCTAAGAACTTCGGATTTAACATCCTGTTCTACGATTCTTATGTATCCTTTGACGTTGCTAAGGAATATCCTGCAAAACCTGTAGGAATGGAGACTCTCTTAAGAGAATCTGATTTTGTGTCCTTGCATCTACCATTGAATGAGAAAACCAGGCACTTTCTGGATGAGAAGAAGTTTAAGCTAATGAAAAAGACAGCTTTTTTGATTAACGTTGCCAGAGGGGGAGTGGTTGATACGAACTCTCTTTGCAAGGCTCTAAGAAAAGGGTGGATTGCGGGGGCAGCTTTGGATCTTGTCGAGGGAACACCCCCTTTGGAAAGGGATAATCCCTTGCTTGAGCTAGACAATATCATAATAACTCCGCACGCAGCCTGGTACTCAGAAGAGTCCATAGCCGAGCTCCAAGAGACTGCCGCGAGAGAAGTTGCTAGAGTCCTGAAGGGGGAGTGGCCGCTTTCTGTAGTGAATCCAGAAGTGAGGAAGATACTAAAGAGAAACGGTAGCAATTTCAAATAAGGAGGGATGGGATTGAATACACCTTGGAAAAAAGAGAAGTGGTTTGTTAGTCCCTCAAATTACGCACAGGAGGTAACATCGCAGCTCTCTTTCCCTCGGGACATTAAGATCCATGATGTTACCTTGAGGGATGGAGAGCAGCAGGCGGGACTGGTTTTTGATAAAGACGATAAGGTAGAGATTGCAGAGAAATTGGCCGAGGCGGGAGTACATAGGATAGAAGTTGGTATACCTGCCGTGTCCAAACAAGACGAGGCCGCCATCAAAAAGGTAGCAGGAATGGGCTTTGATGCTGACATATTTTGCTTTTCCCGCTGTATGATTGATGATGTGAAGAGGGCACTTGACTGCGGTGTGGATGGCATTGTAATTGAGATACCCTCAAGTCAACACATAATAAAGTATGCTTACAACTGGCCGCTCCAAAAAGCCATTGATCTTTCTATTGAGGCCACAAGTTTTGCCAAGGAAAACGGACTCTACACCGTATTCTTCCCTATAGATGGCACAAGAGCTGAGATAGGTTGGTTCCTTGACTTAATAGAGAAAGTGGCTACGGAGGGCCACATGGACGCCCTGGGAGTAGTCGATACCTTTGGCGTATTGTCGCCTCCTGCGGTTAGTCTTCTGATAAAAAAGATTAAACAGCGAGTTAAAAAACCCCTAGAGACACACTTTCACAACGATTTTGGTCTTGCTACAGCAAATACTCTGATAGCTTTATCTCAAGGAGTGGAGGTTGCCCAAACCTCGGTAAGCTCTTTGGGTGAAAGGGCAGGAAATGCAAGCTTTGAGGAAGTGGTTCTATCCCTTCTGACTATGTACGGCAAAGATATTGGAATAGATTACAAGAAACTGTATTCCCTATCTAAATTCGTGCTAGGCAAGATCCCGGGATATGGAATTGCCACTAACAAACCTATAGTAGGAGAGAGGATATACAATGTTGAGTCGGGCATAATTGCAGACTGGGTTATACGCTGCGGAAATGAACATGTCCTTGAAGCTTTCCCTTTCAGGTGGGATTTGGTTGGACACAGTTCTCCAGAGATTGTCCTGGGTAAAGGAAGTGGGAGAGCTTCCGTTGTTGAAAAGCTTGAGAAAATGGGAATGAAGGATCCTGATGAAGAAATCGTGGACAGGATCCTTTTGAAGGTGAAAGAGAAATCCCTGGAGAAAAAAGAACTTCTAACCGAAGACGAATTCAAAAAGATTGCGGAGGAGAGCATCAACGAAGGAGGGTGAAAGAATGGAAATGGATCTTAGCTTTATTCGAAGGCCTCATGAGTACCTGCCCAGAAGAATTTACAGCACTACGGCAACTGACTGGCAGGGAAGAATTAATTTTGATCGACTTCGTAAAGATCGTCTCGCTCGAGCAAAACAGCACATGAAAAAACATGATCTTGGGGGCTTAATCCTTTTTGTGGGAGAGAATATCAGATATGTGACTGGAGTATGGCAAGGGATCTGGAAAAACAACATCTTTATCCGTTATGTCGTTCTTCCTCAAGATGCAGACCCTGTCCTATTTGAGACGGCTGGAAGTGATCTTGAATGCGCTAAAATTGACGCTCCCTGGCTCAAAGGAAGAATAAGGCCGGCTATTACTTGGAAGTGGGCAGAGGAAGCTGAAGAAATGATGGCAAATCGTATGGCGCAGAGCGTATACGATGCTTTGAAAGAGCATGGAGTGGAGAAGGAGAGAATTGGAATCGACATAATGGATATGCGCGCCTACCAGGCTTTCCAAAAGCTGGGGGTCAATATAGTTAATGCCTGGCCCGCCATGTCTGGGGCTCGAGTTGTGAAAACCCCTGAGGAGATAGAACTCTTAAAGATCTCTTCTGCCTATGGAGATGCTGCTTTCTGGAAAATAAAGAACGAGTGGTTAAAGCCAGGGGTCAAGGAGGCCGATATAACGGCCAAGGTTAACGAATTTCTCTATAGCTCAGGTTTTGACTCTATCTACGACATAATCGTTGCCTCAGGTGGCAACACATCCCCTTACCGCAGATGGCATACTGATAAGATCATAAGACAGGGAGATCTGGTGATTATCGATATTAACGCTGTAGGACCGGGAGGATACTTCGTTGACTTTGTTCGCTGTTTTAAAGTGGATGGTAGGCCCACCCCTCAGGAAAAAGACCTCTACAGGGAAACTTATGATTCATTAAATGCTGCCATAGAAGAACTTAAGCCTGGCAATACCACCAAAGACGTTGCTGAAAAGTTTCCGGAGTATGCAGATGATGAATTTGGTACCGTAACTCTACAACAGTTTGCTCACAGCATTGGGCTTTCTCTTTACGAAGGAATGTGGATCTCACGAGCCTATTCCCTGGATTACCCTGCTGAGATAAAGCAGAACATGTGCTTTGCTGCAGAAACCTTTGCCGGGCATCCTGGTATTCCTCAGACCTGCCGTTTGGAAGAAAACATAGTGGTTACTGACAAGGGAGCTGAGCGACTAACTCTTTTCCCGTTCGAACAGGACTTCTTGACATAGGATTTGGCCAAAAGCAGTGTAGCTCAGGACGAGATAACAGAAAAAGAGAGAAAAGGAGGCAGGTAGTTTTATTGAAATACACATGGGCAAAAGAGAGAGATACCTCGAAAAAAGAGAAAAAGGTACAGTACAAGGGTATCCAAAGTAGGACAACCTAAGGAAGAAAGGGTGAGAGCGGGACAAAATTAGCTGGAGCTACGGTTCAAAGGGACGCCGTGGATGTCATTTCAGCAAGTGTCCGGGAAAGCAAGGAGGTTGTATCATGAATTTCAAGTATTCGGAAAAAGAGCTTATTGAGAAGCACGAGAAATACATTGTAAGAATGCCGGGATATTCTCCTGTGGTTATGGTTGAAGCGGAAGGCAGTATCGTGAAGGATATTAATGGTAAGGAATATATCGATGGCTACTCTCAAGTAGCGGGACCAACTGGCATAGGAAATCGCCACCCTAAGGTCGTGGCGGCCGTAAAAGAACAGCTTGAGAGACTGCCTTGCAATTCGCCATGGTTCATAAATATTCCCCAAGTAGAGCTCGCGGAAAAACTGGCAACGATTATGCCAGGTAATCTTCGGAAATTCTATTTCCTTGTTGGTGGAGGAGAGGCAGTTGAATACGGGATAAGAACGGCGATAAAAGCGAGCAGAAAACAAGAGGTGCTCGGTGTGTATTTTGCATACCATGGCGCAATGATGTCTTGCCTGCGTTTGGGTAGTGCTTCGCATCGGAGGGGTCTCCCACCGCTGCCGGGTTTTGGACAAATCCCTCCTGCCTATTGTTATCGATGCTTCTATGGACAAGAGTATCCTGGATGCAACTTCGAGTGCGCAAAAGCTCTAGAGACTACTATACAATACGGAACGTACAATGACGTAGCAGCTTTTGTTGTTGAACCTATGATGGGGGTGGCAGGTAATGTTTTTCCTCCCAAGGAGTATTTTAGGATCATAAGGGAGATATGTGACAAGTATGGTGTATTTCTCATATTTGATGAGATACAAACCGGGTTTGGAAGAACGGGCAAAATGTGGGGTGCTGATTACTATGAAGTTCACCCAGATATCATGATTGTAGGTAAAGCGTTGGGAGGAGGAATCCCAATAAGTGCAGCGGTATTCAGAGATGACATTGACCTGCCCTCCGAAGAAGACCAGGAGGTGCTCAGCACCCATAGCGGATCTCCCATCTGCTGCGCTGCAGCCTGTGCTGCAGTGGATGTAGTTGTCCAGGAAAAGCTTCCTGAAAAGGCGACTAAGATGGGAGAGTTTATGATGGTAAGACTCAAAGAGATGCAAAAGAAGCATCCTTTGATTGGTGAAGTGAGAGGGGCAGGACTATTCCTTGGCATTGAACTTGTGAAAAATAGAAAAACAAAGGAGAGAGCCCCGGAAGAGGCTCTTAAGGTAGTACAAGAGTCCAGAAAAAGAGGAGTCTTGCTCCAGCTGGCCATTAAACCATATGTAGGAAATGCAGTGACGATCAAGCCACCGATGAACATATCCAAGGATTTGGCCTCAAGAATCCTGGATGTACTTGATGAGTCATTGTATGACGTAGAGAATGTTTGATCTATTGACAGAAAAGATCCCTGGTGACAGGTATGGAATGAAGTCAGATCGGTAAGGAAAGAGACAGAAAAGTAGAGGCCGGAAGGAGGTGAGAACATAAGAAAGTGAACAAGGCCGTCATCCGGGGAAAAAGAAGGCTCTTCAAAGAGAAAGGTTTGGCAGGAAACCTGAGCAGATGTTTGGAGTTTTCTGTAGAGCAAGAAAACCGACTCAGGAGGACAACAAAATGAAGAGAAATCGTGTAGGGAGAATTACTGTCCTGTGCTTGGTCACGATACTGGCAATTACCACAATCTGTACTGTCGGGGTCAGGGCAGCAGGACAGACATTGACTCTCTGGGACTGTCAGTCAACCGAATTTGCCGAGATAGCAGTTCCTCAATACAAACAGGCCGAAAAGGAACTGGGTATCAAACTGGAAATTACCAGTATAGTATGGTATGATCTGATAAAGAGGGTGATGCTCGCAGCCAAGGCCGGAGGGCTTCCTGATGTAGTGTCATTCTGGGGAACTGGAATAACTCCTTTCATGGCAGTGAACGATTATCTTGTGGATTTGGGTCCGTACATTGAGAAGGAGAACGGAGGGAAATTCAAGGATCAGTACGTTGACTTCCTGCTCTCCCGTTACAATGATAAATGGTACGGAATTTCGCAAGCTGGGGGATCTATATGTCTCTTCTGGAATAAGACCTATTTTGCAGAAGCTGGTCTTGCTGGTCCTCCGAAGAACTGGGACGAATATCTGGTCGCTGCCAAGAAACTGACCCAGCCTGAGGAGGGGAGGTGGGGAGTTTCATTTGACGGTGCAGACATCGAGGTTCTTCTATGGATGGGGTCCTTTATCCTGCAAAACGGTGGTAGAATAGGCAGAGTTGACGGGAAGATTCGCATAAATGAGCCGGAGGCGGTGGAGGCAACTGAATGGTTCTTGGATCTCATTAGAAAGCATAAGGTCCATACTCCTGGCTACGTCGAAACTACTTCTCCACAAGCTAGGGAATTGTTCTCCACAGGTCGGGCTGCCATGATCAATGATGGAGGATGGACGGTGCCCTATGTCGCACGAATAGAACCGCCGTTTGAGTGGGGAGTAGCGGAGTTACCCAGCGGAAAAATTGCCGGGGGTACCTCTTCTGGTTGCGATTATGCTTTCGGTATACCAACGACAACCGCAGGTGAAAAACGAGATCTGGCTTGGGACTTCATTAAGTGGATCACCGCAGAGCCTCAAATCTACAGGTTCATATACTGGGCTGAGATGGTAAAGAAGGCAGAGACTCCCTTGGAGGCCATGATCTACAAGAACCCGTTCATACCGGCAACGAAGGCCACCTACCAAAGGGAAGACTTGCTGGCCGATCCTCACTTCGCTCCCTTTCTCAACCAGGCGATGAGCCCTGGCTTTGTTAGTCAGTACCACTATCTACCTCCTCAACTTGACGCTGCGCTTGAGTTCTTCAAGACAGAGATGCAAGCCGCGGCACTGGGAAAACAAACAGCAAAAGAAACGTTGGATAAGGCGGCCAAAGAGTGGGGAAAGATGTTCAAAGAATGGGAGGATGAGTACGGCACATTCACACGGTAAGAGTAGTCTAGAGAAGAACGCGTTGGGCCCTGGGAAGTAGACACCCCTGAGCGAGATAAGAAACAGGGGTGTATCTAATTGATGAATATCGAAAGACTGCACAGTTCAGAAGCTGGATGGGCAGCACGTGGCAAAAATAGCAACGGGAATGCGCTGGCTCAATCCGTGAGGTTCTTCTAGGCGACACAAACGGTAGCACGAGGGGGATGATTGGCAACCCTATTGGCTCTCGAGAGGGGGAATTTTGGGTCCCCCCTCTCGAGGCTGCCTTTTGGTTGGTACCTGAGGGGGCCAGCCGACCCGCTTATCGGCAGAGAGGCTGGTGTGTGATGCGAAGGCCCCAGACATTGCTGCGAAAAGGTACGGGGTCAAGAATCCTAAGGAACAAGTGACACACTTGGACGAAGCACACCGAAGGCGAATCAGGATTTCCGCCGGAGTCCTATTTGTCTTGCCTGTTGCTGTATATTTGCTAGTAGCGTGTGTTTTCCCTTTCGTAAAGGCACTATCGACTAGCTTTGTCAGCGAGAAAGGCCAATTTGTTGGGATGCGTTATTATCTGGAGGTTCTTCGCCGGCCGTACTTTCTAATTGTAGTAAGGAACACATTTTTCTTTACAGGTTTCACCGTTCTATTTCATTTCTTGGTCGGATTGGGATTTGCATTACTGTTGAATGCGGAGAATCTGAAACATAGGAGTCTCTGGAGAGGATTACAATTTTTACCCTGGCTTTTTCCTCCAACGGTGGCGGCTTGTATATGGATATTAATGTATCATCCCGTCTACGGAGTCATAAACGAGTTTCTGCGCCAGGCAGGCCTAGGTGCGATGGCTAGAAGTTGGTTAGGAGACCCTAGCCTAGCCCTATTAATGGTTAGTATTACCAATGTTTGGAGTTTTTACCCCTTTTTCACGGTAATGATGTTGGCTGCCCTTCAATCCATTCCCGAGGTTTTACATGAGGCGGCAGTGATAGATGGGGCGACAAAATGGAAAAGATTCTGGCATATAACCTTACCTCACTTAAAGCCAGTCATTTTGACCGTGGCACTCTTGGACACCATTTGGACCTTCAGATTCTTTGACCTGGTTTGGATAATGACTAAAGGTGGACCGATAAAGGCCAGTGAAATATTTCCTACCGCTATCTTTAAGATAGCCTTCAAAGAGTTCGAGTTTGGTGAGGCTGCCGCGATGGGTGGTATTATGGTTCTATTCATGGCGTTCTTCTGCTTCGTGTACCTAAAATACTACACTTCCGAATGAGGGTGTGATGAGAAAGAGTGATTATAGAGTCTACTTTTTTTTGGTCTTGGCCTTGATTCCAATATATGTTCCAATATGGTACATGCTCGTAATCGCTCTAACACCTCACAAGCTTCTTTTTCATACGTTAATTCCTTCGAGACTTACTTTCGTGAACTTTGTCAAGACAGTGTTAGACGACGAGATCATGAGAACCTACAGGAATAGCTGGGTTATTGCTTCGTCAACGGCAGTCGTGACATTGGCGTTTGCTTCGCTAGGAGCATATGGTCTTTCTAGGTATGAGTTTACAGGGCGAAATGCGTTTATTCTAATGGCCTTGGCCACTCAGATGTTCCCCATGGAAATACTAGCCATAAGCTATTTTCCCATCATAAGAGGGCTGGGTTTCTACAACAAATGGAGAGGCGTAATCTTGCTTCATACCACCATCACGGTTCCCTTTTGTACTTTGATGTTGAAAAGCGTATTCGACGCCATCCCGAAAAGCATAGAGGAGGCTGCTACGATCGATGGGTGTTCCAGCTTCGGCACCTTTACGAGGATTGTCCTCCCATTGAGCTTGCCGGGGATAACTGCTGTTGCCATATTTGCCTTTTTGCAGTCTTGGATAGAATATTTGTACGCTTTCATATTCACAACGGATTCCAATGCAATGCCTATTACAACACAACTGGTTAGATTAATGGGGCATTATTACGTTTCTTGGGAGACTATTATGGCTTTATCTTTCTTGGCAGTAATGCCCATACTAATACTATTTACCATCTTTCAGCGTTTTTTCATAAGAGGTCTAACTGCGGGGGCCGTGAAATTCTGAGACTGTCTTCCATTTCGGTGGTCTACTATTCGTCCAAAGCTGGCGTGGGTTGGAGACCAGAAGAGATTGTTGCCGAAGGTTGAAGGTATCTCTACTTTGTCAGGTGGCTCTGAGGCGATGTTGTCCCTTCGAAGAGATGAAACTCTCTTCGTCTGGGCCTATCTGCGTAAGGGAACTACTCGCCGCAACCTCCAGTAGATTGGAGATTCTAAGTGAGACGCTCATGCAAGCGCCGGACGGAGACGTTTTCCTTACGACAACCTAACTTGGAAAACCATCTGTAGAAATCATGTAGGGATAGGGAAAAAAGATTGGAGAGTTAGTACAAACATGGAGAAGGTCACGAGTCTGAAGAATGAGTTGCGAGCGGGAGGCTGACGAGGTCTAGTAAAGTGGTTTGAAAGGAGTGGTGTTAAGATGGGCAAGGTTGATTCATTCGATTTAAGCGGCAGAAAAGCGATTGTTACAGGAGCAGGAACGGGGCTTGGTAGAGCTATGGCAATGGCTTTGGCGGAGGCAGGAGCAGATGTAGCTATACCTGACATAGATCTTAGCAATGCGGAACGGGTGGCGGAAGAAATCAAGAAACTGGGCCGGGATTCCTTATCTTTGAAGACGGATGTCACTAAACCAACTGATGTGGATACAATGGTTCATAAGACGTTAGAACAGTTCGGAAGGATTGACATATTAGTGAATAACGCCGGAATTTGCATAACGGCCCCTTTAGAGAGTATGAAGCTGGAAGACTATGATGCTATAATGGACGTAGACGTGAGGGCTGTGCTTCTGTGTTCCCAGGCAGTAGGTAGGGAAATGATAAAACAGAGAAGTGGGAATATCATTAACATGGGCTCGATATCAGGAATTGTCTACAATAAGAGAGGGAATATGGGGATTTACTGTGTAGCCAAAGCTGCGGTTATGATGCTAACCAAAGCACTGGCTGCTGAATGGGCAAAATACAACATAAGAGTTAATGCTATGGCGCCCGGTTATTTCCTCACAGATCTGTCCAGAGAATTCTTGGGTAATAGGGAGATTCGTCCGGAGATCATGGAGATGACACCAATGAAAAGACATGCGGAACCAAAGGAGCTAGCAGGGACCGTCGTTTACTTAGCTTCAAACGCATCTGAGTTTGTGACCGGACAAGCGGTGGTCATTGACGGGGGTTGGACCATTTGGTAGCGGTTTCCAAAAGAAGACTTCGAAGGAACTTCGCTGGAAAATACGGACCGGCATTATGTCTCGAGTGGAGGTGTATCGAAGAGTGCATATTGTCAATGAGTAGCAAATTGGAGGAGATAAGGAGGAGTTTTGGGGTGGGATGATTAAGGGGAAGGAAGGCCTACTTTGAGGACGGGAGAGCTGAATCATACTAAGGAGGGAGAGAGATGCATGATCTTTTTGATCTAAGCGGCAAAAAGGCCATCGTTACAGGAGCAGGCAGGGGAATAGGTAAGGCTATTGCCATAGCGCTTGCGGAAGCGGGAGCAGATGTAGCTATTGCGGAGATCATTTTTGAAAATGCTGAGAAAACAAGCGATGAAGTGAAGAAGCTCGGACGAAAGTCATTCGCTCTTAGAAGCGATGTTACTGAACCTGCCGATGTGGACCAAATGGTTCATAAGACGTTAGAACAGTTCGGAAGAATTGATATTTTAGTTAACAATGCAGGCGTGGGACTCGGTTTTACCCTTTCTGAAGAATGCGAGCATGAAAAATGGAGTGAGGTTATTGCCGTCAATTTGACCGGGACATTCTCATGTTCCCAAGCCGTGGGTAGGGAAATGATAAAACAGAGAAGTGGCAAGATTATCAGTCTTGCTTCAATGTGGGGTTTCATATCTTCTCCTGGCGGACAGGCTGCGGCCTATAACGCTACTAAGGGAGGGGTGGTGATGCTGACCAAGACCCTAGCTGCTGAATGGGCAAAATACAACATTAATGTCAATGCTTTGGCACCCGGGTTCATAGAGACGGACATGTCATTGGAATTCTTTAAGCGGCCAGAGATGTTGGAAAAAATGATAGACCTTACTCCTCTTAAGAGACCCGGACAACCTGAAGATCTGAAAGGGGCCGCTATCTTCTTAGCATCCGATGCTTCAAATTTTGTAACAGGAGCCATTGTAGCTGTAGATGGAGGGTTCACTATCGAATAGATCAGAATATGGATAAGCCGGCAGGCAGAAAGGGAGATTGGATCTGTTCCCAATCGAGCCGGCTAGGTAGTCGCCCCTGTGCTTTGATGTTTTTCAGTCCAGAGCTGACCTTAAATCCGCTATAAGCTAGGATTGCAGACCCATACCACAGTGGGTAGTTTCTATCAGACTACGGTAGCCGATACGGTGCATAGGCTGTGCTATTCCACTTGGGCTGCTAAGAAGAAAGGGATAATGAAAGTCTTAACCAGAGTGCCGATAGGGCTTTGCTCTCTCGGATGCCCGGCGCT
>CAYYHL010000030.1:6651-12657 GCA_964471775.1 uncultured Clostridia bacterium | reverse complement strand
TACAGATAAAGACTATATTATACCTACGGTAGAGACAATAGAAGAACTATCTCCAATCATAAATGTAGTACCTTTGCAATTATTGGCCTATCACATCGCAAAAGAAAGAGGGTGTGAAATCGATAAACCGAGAAATCTAGCAAAATCGGTTACTGTAGAATAAAGGAGGGAATGTCATGAATTGTTGGATCATGTGGGTGAATCACTACAACCTAGCAAATAATTGGAAAGATCCCTGCGGGGATGATACTCCAGCAGAAAAAATTGTAAGAATAATTCAAGACAATTGGCTGCATATCCTCTACGTCTCATGATTCAAACTGCTCTTTCTCATGGATGCTTGCTATTCAAGTATTATCGAGAATGTATGCACCGTCCTGGGGAGTGTGTTGCCCTGTGTAGGAGGTGAAAATGGATAGAAAACAATATCCAAATCTCTACAGAATTTTCGATGTCTTCACTCACTCTGTAGATAGTTCCAAAATCATCAGGGCGATAGGCACTTCAAACACCTTTTCTATCTGAACTCTTCTCATAGGTCAGTGCTCCGATAACTGTCTGGATTCGTGACAATGCTCTGTCCCTGGGTTATGCAGATACGCTGCCTGATCATTCTCCCCAGATCTTCCGAAAACTTTTCTGGATCGATGCACTCCAGTTTTGCTCCAAATTCTTTTCCGAGCTTCTCTGGGCCCTCTTGACTGTCTACTACTTCTCCTGCTATAGTTCTCATGATGACTTATTCTCTCTGAGCTCTTCTTTCAAGAGAAGAGCTCATTGTTTGTTCATGATGGAAGAATACGCCGTTTCTCCTTGTTAGAGCAACTACTTCAGAATGTACACCCGTCTACGCACGCGACCTTTTACGATGGTGAAATGCATAACTGGAGGAGAATTGCCCAAATAAAGTAGAAAGACACAATGATCAAAAACGATCTCAGTGATATGGTCAGAAGTAGTCATGAAATCAATGAAGAGAATTATTTAATCCTATATGGTATTGGGGCAAATCTCCTTAAACTAGGTGTTAGTTTAGCTTTACTTACAAATGTCGCATTTGCGCATTCTCTTGATAAGACAAAATATGACCTCCTAGCCTGCTCGTACCCTAGCCAAGAAAACGGCCTAGAAACGCAAATAAGATTGCAAGCGGCTGGTTATTTTACCTATCTCACAAAAGTAGAAGTTGGTGGGAAAGAACTCACAAGAGTAATCGTGGATGTAGATGGCAGCAAACAAGAGATAGAAAATGTTGGTGAGGAGCTTGTTCAAAAAGGATTAATAGGAGAATATGACCCGATTGAAGATACGAAAGACGCTAATATACCTGAGATCTTGAGCAAAAGAAGGTATCTTCCCAAGAAAACCCCTGAAACTAATCCCAAAATAGAAAATGTCCTTATCTTGTACACAGAAGCTTTTCAAAATGCCAATCCTCTTACCACCTTAGAAAGAGCTAGGTTGTTTGGAGATTTGATTGTCTCTCATTGGGATATTAATACCCATATGAAGTTGGTTCAAGATTATGAAAAAGGAGAAATTGATAATTTTGACGTCTTGATGTATATAGGAGAGAATTACCATACCACGATTCCACGATCACTAATGAATGATATTAACAATACAACCAAAGAAGTTCTATGGATTAATTATCATGCTTGGAAATTGGATACAAAGAAACTTGGTTTTGAAGTTTCCGACAAGCATTCTAGGGATTTTGATAGAATAAGCTACCGAAACTATGATTTCAAACTAAACCCCACCCATACATCACTCGTACATCTTACAGACCCAGCAAAAGCTGAAGCATTGGCATGGTTAGTCGATAATGAAACTGGAAAAGGAATTCCTGCAATCGTGAATGCAAATGATAATTTCCTCTATGTTTCCTATTTACCTCTTGCTATACCTTACCTAGACGAGCCAATTCCGTTTTTTAATGCCTTACATGAAACTTTCGGTCACCATAAAAAAGATCCAAAAGTACTTCTTAGACTGGAGGATATACATGCCGGACGCCTGGATTTTGATTTAGCAAGTATTAATGAATTTCTAAAACAAAGGAGTATTCCGTACCATTTTGGAGTAATCCCTGTTTATGTCAATCCAAGACAAAATATTACTGTGAATATTTTGGATGATCCTGACTTAATAAACACCCTCAAGAGTATGCAGTTAGATAATGGAGAATTGGTTTTGCATGGATACACTCATCAGTATGATGGTGAAACTGGAATTGATTTTGAATTCTGGGACGAGTCAAAAAATAAACCTATCGATGGAGATAGCCAAGAATTTGCTCAAGAAAGAGTAATAGCTGCTCTAGATGTCTTGAAAAAAGCAAAGCTAACTACAGATATATGGGAAACTCCTCACTATAAAGCAAGTGAGGTAGACTACGGGACTTTCAAAAAGATCTTCCCGATAATATACGATTCGGGGAATGGTATTAATGTGCCGTTTGTACTCAAGAGCGATAATACCATCTTCAGTCCTATGGATCTAGGTTATGTTTCTTCTCCAGACTCTGTAGATAAGATAATAACTGGTGCGAGAAAAATCTATGATTGTTTTGAAGATCCTTCAGTATCTTTTTTTTATCACCCTTATCTATTTAGAGATCAAGAACTCGGGGAAGAATCTTTGAATAGAATTACAAATTCTTTAAGAGACATGGGATATGGATTTCGTTCTATTTATGATCTGCTTGAAAAAGAAAAATCATTTGAAGAGAAAACAATTTTAGCTAAGAAAAGCTTTCAAAAGGGAGTAGATTTGCCTGCCTATTCAAGAGATACATATTTTTCCTATCCAACAAACCAAGACCTGGATCGTTTGAAAGATATGGGAGTAGAATGGGTGAATATCCAGACTGTGCTTTATCAGAAGAACATTAATTCCTCATCGATATTCGTAGACAAAGAAAAAACCGCTTCCGATGAATCCTTAGAATACGTTATCAATAAACTACACAAGAGAGGTTTTAAGGTTTTTCTTGAGCCGATAGTGAATCTGCAACATAGAAGAGGAGCTGATTGGATGGGTGTAATCAGACCACGCAATTGGAATCTATGGTTTGAGAACTACAATAAATTTATCGAACACTATGCAAAATTAGCACAAAAGACTGAGGTAGAACAATTGGCAGTTGGGGTGGAATTAACCTCTACTCACAAATATAGAGAGGAATGGGAAAAAATTATTGACAACACCCGAGAACATTACCAAGGAATAATCGTTTTTGTCTCTAACTTTGATGCTTACGAGACTGTTCCTTTTTGGGATAGGTTAGATACCATCGGCATGAATTTTTACTTCCCAATAAATCGTAGGGAAAATCCCTATCAACGTTGGGCTGAAGTGAAAGATGAGTATCGCGATCCTTCTTATGAAGATCTGCTAGATGGCTGGCAAGTCTGGGTCGATACCTTGGACAAATGGCAAAAGAAGATGAATAAGCCTATACTGGTGACAGAAGTGGGCTACGCCAGTCAAAGAGGGTGTACATACCAGCCTTGGTCTTGGTATCTGGGTCAGTCTAATTTCAAGGAGCAATACTTGGCTTATAAAGCACTTTATGAAGTCTGGAGTAAGAAACAGATAGTAAATGGTAAATTCGATGGGGGAAACTATCTCCAGGGTATCATTTTTTTTAATTGGGGTGATGAAAAACCTGAGAATGATAGAAGCTACGTACCCTCTCAAGAGGCAAAATCAATTATAAGAAAATGGTTTACAGGAACTGAATCTAATAAAGTTGACAGTAGTGGCTGATATCGATCGTTCCGATGAATGTGTAGGTCTTCTATATTACCACAGGATGCGCATGCAAGTTTTCAACACTTAAGAACTCACTTATGCATGAAAAAGCTTGGTGAAGGTCAATCCAAGACAGACCCACCGTCTCCAAACAAAAAGCGACCACCTCTGGTGAAATTATCATGAGCTGCCGACAGTCTATGACAACTCTGGGAAAAACCTGAAATTGCTACCGCCGTCATTAACAGAGAGAAACCGGACCTGAGAATGCTTCTGCGTTGAGAGGTGTGGGGATGCTCATCGAGAATATATGGATGAGACCCCAAAATGGATAGAGATACCGAAATCGAGCTAATTCAAAGGATTTATGGTGACCGGCAAGAAAAAAAGACCTCCATAGAGGTTCATACGTGCATCTTCTCAAGGCAAGGTAGCCTATGTAGCCTGGACAAAACTAAGGCTCCCCGGAGCTCAGGATGTTACAATTCTTCTGAAGAATGCTACGGATGAGACTCCAGCTTATGGCTTTGCGGTCCGATTTAGTCTCAAACGGGCTCTAAGAGCGGGCTTCGTGTCTCCATAGGAGGTGAGTATGCCAAAGGCCATTCCCCTTCTTCTGACAAACCAGTGCGGCAATACGGCAGCACCAGCTGGATAGGCGATGAGACTACCACCGATACCATTCACCACCCCAAACAGGAGATAGAAGTAATATATGGTATTAGCTCTGCTGCACAATATAACAGCCAGAGTCAAAATAGTACCACCGATCAAAAGAACCCTTTTGGGCCCGAACCTATCTACGAGGGCTCCCGCAAAAGGACCAGTCATTCCGTAGGCAATCGCGTTAACAGAAAAAATTCCGGCAGTACTTGCTCTGGTCCATCCGAATTCATCCAAAATAGGCACGTAGAAGACAGAAAAAGAATTACGAGCTCTGTGGTGGATTACTCCCCCAAGCTGGCTGGCGTGTCTTTGCATTAAAAACGACGTACCCCATGAGGGAGTCCTAAGACAGAGGAACTTGGTTCAGCACCCAGTCCTCGAGCTGGTCCAAAGAAAGAACCTTTCGAATGGAATTCGAGTTTTGCATTTGGCTGTTAGTACGTATTAACTTCGGCCATAAGGCCAAATTGGCAAGAATGACGCAGAGTCAGGGATAGGTCTTATTGGCGGACAGCTTCTTGGGCAGGATAGAATTACACTACTGCTGCCTCTGTTCAATACCGGCTAGCAAGATCCCCGCCGATATCAAGAGCCTTCGGTCAATTGAAGGTTCAGGATCTACAATTGCCATGTCGTACTGGAGTACGACCGGATTGAAATGTTGCCTGATTTGCGCAACTTCCCTGCCATCTGCTGACACCACGACATAGCTTTGCGGGACCAGGTTAACGAGCCTGCTCAAAATGGCACCGGACATGCTCTTTTCAGTTAGTCTTCCAAGCTCTCGACCGTCGTTGGAAAGGAAAGTCCATTCGTCCCTAACAATGGAGCTGAGCCCCTTTCTTCTTATGGATCCAATCGTCTCACCCGTCGTTCCTTCCTGCACACTGTAGGTTGCCCCGATATCAAGAATCTGGGAGGTCTTGATAGTCAGAAGTTCTTCCATTCCCCGTCCCGCAGCGTAGACTCTGAAGTCCTCCCTTAGTTTGAATGCCTTCTGTTTTGAATGCATAAGGAGATTTCTGTTCTCATCATACACGTAGAAAGCTCCACCAAATAGCTTGAATACCTTCCTACGAAACAGGTAGTGGTTATGTCGGAATGCGGGATCAAGGCTCCTGGTTGTTGTCATTTTGCACCTCCTCTCAGAGTTACCGAGACGTCCCTTGATGTCCGTACCATGAAAATCAATACTTTCAGCCTATTATACGCCTAAAACAGACAGAGCACAAGAAAAGGGGATGAGTCAGGATGTTGCAATAGGGATAATCCTTCGCTTTGGGTCAGGCCAGTAGACCATACACTGGTATGGGAACCTCATCCGGAGTATTCTTGAAACAGGTTCTAACATCGTCCCACCAGGGTCCCCGGATTCCCTCCTCGTCAATCCTGTTTGATTTACTACTTCTTCCACCAACTCAGCTTTGTTCATCGTACTACCTCCTCTCAAAAGAGACAGGAATTTGACTTGCAGGAATACTATATGAATTCCACTTGACATAACACCACACGACTTTGTGAGTTTTGGTTGGTGGTATCCTAGCTCAAAAGTGAGAGGTGTCAAAAACCCTTTTTAGGAGC
>CAYYHL010000030.1:0-6551 GCA_964471775.1 uncultured Clostridia bacterium | reverse complement strand
GGTTGGTGGTATCCTAGCTCAAAAGTGAGAGGTGTCAAAAACCCTTTTTAGGAGCTGCCTTTTGCGGCTCGTCATTTCAGGCAAGACGGATTGGCGGAGAATTGTGTCACGGGGGGCGGTGTCCCCGTAGGAATTAGCTAATCTTTGGCTTGTTCCAACTCTTTTCATTTTTGCTCTCCCTGCTAAAATAGCTAACAGCACCCCGCTGCCCCTTTCTCAGTCTCTTCAGATACTCCTTGTTACTTGGGATGCCGATCATCTAAGCGCATTCTTCCACCCCATGCATAGAGGCCGTGAGGGCCGTGTCCAAATCCAGATGCTAGATATCATGGACAGTGTTGATGAGCTGTCCTCAATTGAGGATTTCAGAGGAGTGAGAAAATGACAAACTTGACCGCAAGAGAGAGACTGCTTATGGCTCTGCAGCATACAGAGCCTGACTGTATGCCCTATGATTTGGCAGGTACGAGTGTTACCGGGATCCACTATGTGGCCTACCAGAATCTCGTGAACTATTTGGGCAAGAACTATCTCCTGGAAAAGGAACAAGAATCCTGGTGCTATGAGAAACAACAAGGGCTGGCACAGGTAGCCGAGGAAATCAAGCAAGAACTCAAAGTTGACACCCGAGGAACCAGATTCAAGAATCCATCAACCTGGAAGCTTGAGATTAAAGAAGTAGGAGGCAAAGAGGCCTTTACTGATGAATTAGGTTGCCAGTGGGCTACTTCGAGAAACGGATATTATTTTGATCAAATACCAGGAAAACCCCATCCTCTTGGTGGTTCAATCACAGTCGAGGATATCAAGAACTACCCTTGGCCTAATGCGAGTGATCCAGTAAGGGTAGAAAACTTGAGGAACGAATTAAAGGAATTAAGAGAAGCTGGGTATGCTGCGATAATAGAGGCTCCTTTTAATGGAGTTTTCTCCTTAGGATTTCGACTGCGTGGATATTCAAATTTCTATGAGGACCTGGGAGCAAGGCAATCTCTAGCCTATAGCTTAATGGATAGACTCACCGATCTTAAGATAGACTTTTGGGATATGGCACTAGAAGAGATAAGTGGTCTTGTTGACGTTATCGTTGAGCTGGATGATCTGGGAGGACAGAATGGGACGTTGATCTCACCTGAGATGTATCGAAAGTTGGTGAAACCGAGACATAGAAGACTCTTTTCATTCATAAAGAAGAAGGCGCCTAACTCATATCTTTTTTTGCATTCAGATGGTTCTCTCTATGATATAATACCTGACTTGATCGAATTGGGCATAGATATATTGAACCCCGTACAGGTGAGCGCAGCAAAGATGGATTCGGCCAAGCTAAAAAGGAAATTTGGAGACTCTTTGAGCTTTTGGGGAGGAGGTGTTGATACACAAAACATACTGGGGAAGGCGACGCCAGGCGAGGTGAGCAGCGAAGTGAAGAGACGAGTCGATGACCTCGCTCCAGGTGGAGGATACATATTTGCAGCCATTCACAATATTCAGGCTGATGTCCCTCCAGAGAACTTTATGGCAATGTGGGAGACCCTGCAACAGTACAAATCCTACTAAAGACGAGGGGAGGGAGCCGACTCGGAGAATGAGCGATGATACACTAAACTGAAGGTAGCTGCACGCGGGTCTGGGAGAAATTGCGCATCAGCTTCCCAATCTCATCAATCAATGAAGCGAGAATTTCCTATATTATTGTATACAAAACGAAATTCCCAAAGATATTCACTATTTTCAATTCCTGTACGATCACACGACGCGGCCACATCTCACTACTCATTTCTGAGTCAGCATATCGGTATACTTCTTTTCAATTCTAAGTAGCTCTTCCTTTTGCTTTTCTGTTACATATGTTTTCGCCTCGCTCCTTAGTATCTCTTGGCACCGTTCTTTTGCCTTCTCCTCAAGAGATTTGCCACCTTCTTTCATCCAATCTTCACGCGTTCTTCTATTGGTAAGCCCAGGGAAAAACATCTCCTCTTTGTAATGAGTTAAAGTGTGTTCGTGTTCCAGAAAGCGATTCGCCACTCCCACGTCTTTCGGGACCACATCTTTTATCACATCCAATGCCATAGTCTCCTTGGTGACTTTGACTCCCTCCTGGATGTATAGAAACGAGGAAATCATTTCATCGTCAATGACTGCTTGTTCTTTAGAAACCGACAGTTCTGACTCGAGTTGACCCACTCCCCAAATCATATTTTGCTTACCAAAAATGAACGACAAAAATGTCATACATTTCTCGTATATTGCCTGGCTATCGACGAGCATTGATTCCGTGCTTGACCATCCCCCAGAAGGTAACTTGTAATACTGAGAAAGATCTGATCCAGCAAGCGAGAGCAGTATGTTCTCAGGGCTTCCCGTGAGTCCTGTCAGTGTCCGCAGATCCAGGATACGCCCGAATCCCAGGTTATAGTAGCAAGGTCTTCCTGGTTCCAGCACCTGATTAATAATCAAGCCGCTCAGCACTTCGGCGTTAGCCAAAATCAGTGTCCCGGCTATCGTGATCGGAGAAGTCCCACCCAATAGGGGACCTGCATGAACACTCATGGGAATTCCATATCCTGCACTTCTATAAAATCTCTCCAGGCCAACATGTGTCCAGCGAAGCGGAGTGACACCACTGTGACCTAGGCTAAAGATGGGATTTTCGCCAATTGAAGCACCATTCAGCAAAACCTGGGCCATCTCAATTACAGCATCTACTCCTTCTGGCGCAAAAGCAATTGGCCGTATATGCTTACCTGTGTATTCGGCCATCAAGCGGAAACCAGCAAAGTCTCTTGCCTGTGGTGGATAGTCACTGATACTCGCACCGACGACTCCATAGACATTTTCCAGTGCGTCGACGATTCGAACAAATTCTACGAACTTTCTCGAGGTAAGTTCTTCCCTCACCCCATCTTCTACGATAGCCATAACACATGGCGTCCAAAAAGTTATCTCTCCACCTGGCGAGAGCTCTTTGTACTCACCTTTCCGGTTACTCAGTTTGAAAGAGCCGGGAGCTTTTGCCAACGCCTCTTTTACCAGGTTTTCCCCGAACAGCACGATGCCCTTGTTCGCATCTTTTATGGTTGCACCAGCCTCATATAATAGCGCACAAATCTTTTGATGATCCACACGCACACCTATCGTGCTCAACACTTCAAGAGTAGCTTCATGAACCTCCTGTAACTCTTTTTCACTTAAGACACTTACTTTGATCTCCATCTCAATCTCCTTTCAACGCTGATTTGTTATGAACCCGTGAAGGATACTCCTTTCACCCTTTTTCCTGTATCTGCACCGCTATTTTGGGACTATTGATTCATGATTGAGCTTAAACAGCGGGTTATGCATGCCGAAAAGAAAAAGAGTTCTACTCGCCTTCGCTGAAAAAAAGGTTTTTGAATTTGCTTTCCTGGAGCAAGGCTTCAGGAGTACCTTCATATCTGATTATTCCTGATTCTAGAACGTAGCTTCTGTTGGCCAGGTGCATTATCCTCTTGGGATTCTGTTCAACCACCCACACGATGGCTGTTCCCATCTGGTTGATCTCCAGAATCTTTTTGCAGACACTATCGACGATTTGAGGAGCTAATCCACTGCAGGGCTCATCCAGCAGCAACAATTTCGGGCTAAGCATCAAAGATGTTGCAATAGCGAGCAATTGGCGTTCTCCCCCACTAAGAGTACCGGCCTTCTGGTTTCTCCTATCCTTTAAGATGGGGAAGCGGTTGAAAATATCCCTCAGTTGATCGGCAGAGTTTCGAAGGAGATAGGCGGCTATCTTTAGATTCTCTACTACCGTGAGTGAGGGAAAGACATTGTTTTCTTGAGGAACGTAGCCTATGCCTTTGCGAACGATTGCATCTGGGTCTAGAGCACCGATCTCCTTCACTTGAAAGAGAATCTCACCCGCCTTCGGACTCAACAGTCCGATGAGGGTCTTCATTAGGGTAGTCTTGCCTGCACCGTTGGGACCAATAATCGTGACTATCTCCTTCTCTTCCACTGTGAAGTTTATTCCATGCAGAACGGACGTTTTTCCGTAGCCAGACTCAACATCTTTCACCTCAAGTAGGTTCATTTTCCTCCTCACCCAAGTAGGCGGCCATGACACGCTCGTCCTCCCTGATTTCTTGCGGACTTCCACTGGCTATTACCTGACCCGACTGCATGACGTGGATCACATCGCTTACGCTGATAATGAAATTCAGGTTATGCTCTATGATAAAAAAAGTGAGACCTTTATCCCGTAACCCCCTCAAATACTCCAACATCCTGACCTGAAACCCCGGATTGACTCCTGACATAGGCTCGTCTAAGAGAAGCATCCTCGGATTTACCATTAACTGGCGACCGATTTCCAAGAGCTTGATTTCCCCACAGCTCAAGTTCTCTACCCATTCATCTTTTTTTCCAACTAAATCTAGGGTATTCAATATCTCCAAGGCCTTCTCCTTGTTCTGCCCTTGCTGCACCTTTTCCTTTCTTGTCCTGAAGATGGCTCCTATCATATCTTCTCCCTTCTGATTCTGCGGAGCAACCATCAAGTTTTCCAACACCGTCATTCGCATGAGTCCGCCCGCTGTTTGAAAGGTTCTCACCAACCCTTTCAGAGCTATCTGATGTGGTTGAAGAGCAGTGATATTTTCTCCTTGAAAATGCACTTCCCCTTCATCTACTGGAAGAAAACCAGTGATAACATTAAAAAGTGTGGTTTTCCCAGCCCCATTGGGCCCAATAAGACCCGCTATGCTTCCTTCCTCAATTTCTAGACAACACCGATTAGCGGCCTTGAGGCCCCCAAAAGTCTTACTCACATTTCTTGTCCGGAGCATCCTCTTCCCAGTTCCTCCGCCTTCACTTTGGCTTCCTTAAGTATCCCCTGAGGTAAGTATCTGACAGTCAATATAAGTAGTACACCCGTAGCCAGGGCACGAAAAGACGATATTCTGACAGCATAGGTGGCAGATACCTGGAAGAATCGAGTCAGTTCAAGGGCAAATATGAATATGAAGGCACCTACTACTGCCCCCTTGTTGTTTCCCTTGCCCCCAATAATCATGGAAAGCAAAGCTGTAAAGGTAATGGTAGGACCAAACATCTCGGGACGTGCAAGAGTAGTGAAACGAACGTAGAGACTTCCTGCAAAGCCAGCAATAACAGCCCCTACAATAAAAGATCGCATTTTATAGGAGGATACCTTCTTCCCCAGCGATGAAGTGACATTCTCATTTTCCCTAACCGCTTTCAGGGATCTACCAAAAGGCGATCTGCAAATCCGCTCTACCACCAGATACGTTGCTACCAGTGCGGCAATCACCAGAGCAGCGAAAACGTAATCATATTTGTACGGATCAAACGATTCATGAAAAGGCTGAGGTAAGGAATGGAATCCCCTCAATCCGTTGGTCAGCCAAGCCTCATTCAACAGGACATATCTTAGAACCTCTCCTACAGCAAACGTCACGACAACAAAGTACTCGATCCCTAACCTTAAGCTGGGTAACCCCACTAGATAGGCAAAGATTCCTGCTGCAATGCCTGCGGCAATAAATCCAACCCACAGGGGCAACCCGAATCCAAACATATAGGCAGCGCGGGGCCCCGGACGAGCTATAGTCAGAATTACTGAGGTATACGCCCCCACAGCAAAATAAGCCACATATCCCAAGTTGACCAAGCCAGTTTGTCCAAATTGAACATTATATCCAAGGGTGAGAATGGCATAGATGCCCGCTAAGGACACTATTCCCACCAGAAAAAGTCCTATGTCCACTACCATTCACCTCCAAAAATACCTCTGGGTTTCACGAGCAAGATGACCACGATAATTGCAAGAGCTATGGCAGGTCTATAACTACTCGGCAGGACTAAGATCCCCACGTCCATGGCCAGTCCAATTACAAAAGCACCAATCATGACCCCATAGACCTTCCCCAACCCTCCTAAGATGGTTGCCGACATAATAATTAAAATCTGTTCCCACCCCAAGTCTGTGTCGACTCGGGTAACGAGACCCAATAAGACACCGGCCAGTGCCGCCATCCCACTTGCGTAAAGCCAAACGTAATTGGTCATACGTCTCGTATTAATACCCTTAGTTCTCGCTAAGTCAAAGTCACTAGCCATAGCTCGAAAAGCAATGCCAGCTGTGGTTCGCGTGAGAACAAGGTGAAGCGCAATAGCACTAGTGATAGCTATTGCGATGACAATAATTTCATGGGAAGACAACAGGGGGTATCCGCCTATTCTCACAGCCGGAGGGATTTTTACCTTATAGGTCCTGATGTCAGGTCCAGCGATCATTTCATTAACCCCGTGGATAGCAAATGCAACACCTACCGAAGTAATGAGCAAAGCTAGCGGACCAAATCTGCGGACAGGGTTAAATAGGGCCTTGGCGATACCCAACCCGAGGCAAGCAGTTATCAGGACCGCCAAGAGCCCCGCTATCACAATATTGAAATGTAACAAGACATTGAAGACGAGAGCAATATATGCTCCCACCGTAAGCAACTCAGCGTGAGCGATATTCAGGAACCCCTGTACTCGGTAAA
>CAYYHL010000029.1:0-12784 GCA_964471775.1 uncultured Clostridia bacterium | reverse complement strand
CAGCGATACGCATGACAGAAGTTCACGCTTGGAACGGCGAGTCAGCACTAGTCCCAGCGCATGGCCCTTTCGAACAAACATTCACTCCATTAGGGGTTGAAATCCCGCCAGGTAAATTTTGGTTGATACCCTAATTCGGCCTGAGCTTTACTTATGTCAAAAAGAGTTCGATACTTATCGCTTATAAAACTAGTCTTGTTTTTGATATACTTCACATCAGGGAAATACCTGCGTATAAGCTCCAGCGACTCTACGGTGGAAAATACATCGGCAGCCCCAACATTATATACTCCGTACTCTACCTTACCCTCCCTTAGAGCTTTTAATGCCAGCGTATAAGCCTGAGGAAGGTCCCTGGGATCTACGTACTGCCACATGAAGTCTTTAAGGGTCAAAGGAAAGGCTTTGAATCCGTATACGGGATTGTCTACATTCTTTATAGCATCAATCCAAGGTGCTTCGAAAGGAAACACGATGGCAGGTAGGCGTAAACATATTGCTTTGACCCCATATCTTTTATAATACGCATAACACAAGAGTTCACCCATAAGTTTTCCAAGTCCATACATATCGTCAGGGAGATCACGAATCTCCTCATCCACAGGAAAATACTCAGGCGTAAAAGGCGAAGACCAAAATATCACTCCCCAAGCGCATACACTACTAGTAAACACCATATTCTTCACGTTATTTTGTTTGGCAGCTTCTACAACATTGAAAGTTCCGTCAACATTTACCTTCATGATTTTGGCATCCTCACCTGTATAAACAGGCATAGCTGCCAAATGTACTATACCATCAACATCTTCGCTAGCCTTCACTAAATCTTCCAGTTTGGTTATGTCCCCTCTGAAGAACTCCGCATCCTTCAATTCTGGTTCTTGCACATCAAAAACCCTTACCTGGTATTCCTTAGCAAACTCCGGCACAAGATACTTACCTAGTCTTCCCGATCCGCCCGTTACAAGAATTCTTTTCATCTTTTGTTCTCCTTTCCCACTAAAAAACTATTCTTGCTCACGATATGTAAATCCAGAAATGGAAACAACGTTATGGTTGCAATGTGTTTTGTTCTTCACTTTATCAGAACAGTGTCCATTCCTCTTTGCGCAAAGAACCCACAATTACTGCTGCGACGAGAGCAGCCCCCATAGAGATATCCTGCCACACGTAAGAAACATTAGCCATCGTCAATCCGGTTGTCAACACGCCCAAGAAAATTGCCCCAACGAGCACCCCCTGTACATTTAACCTTCCCTCTTTAGCCAATGTTGTGGCAATAAACATAGCTGCGAAGGCTCGCAATAAGTAACCCTGGCCACCATGAGCTATTGCACAACCCATGCGGGAAAACAACAAAACTCCACCTACGGAATAGAAACAACCTGCTAAGACATAAGCGATGAATGTATAGATCCCAGGCTTAATTCCACTTAACTTAACTGCCTCTCTATTGCCGCCTAAGGCATAAAAGATCCTTCCCAGTCTTAAATGATTTAGAATGAGGTAGGTCAACACCAAAAACATTATCATGAAAAAAATTATGGTAGGGATTCCCATCCAATTTCCTTGACCTAAAAAGAAAATTGGGTCACCGGGAGGAGGAAATATGGTTACCCCACGGGAATAAACAATTTCAGCTCCTTCCGCTAAAAAAAGCATGCCTAAACTGGCAAGGAGCGGAGAGACGTTCAGCTTAGTAATCAAAATTCCGTTACTTATTCCTATTAGACTTCCGATGGCGATAGCTGCTAGCGCAGCAATTGCGCTAGGGAACCCCTGATGAACCATCAGGCCAGCACTTAGAACAGCCGTCAATCCCATTACTCCCCCCAAGGAAAGATCGAAACCTCCGGTACTGATTACAAGGGCCCCACCCAAGGATACTATAGTAAGAATAGAGACTTGACGTAGAATATTTAAGACGCTCTGAGAAGTGGCAAACCGGGGGTTTATGACCGAGAATACTATACATATGACCACCAATCCAATTATTATGCCAACTTCGGTGACTCTTCGCGTCTCGAGCCTCATACCGGAATCTCCTTTGTAGCATGATATAGTACTATATCTTTGTTAGTCCCACCGGGCAGCTCACAAACTATCTTTCCTCTATTCAGAATCAATACTCTGTCACAGAGTTCTACTGCCTCTTCTATCTCTGAAGTACAAAATATTACACCATAACCTTGCCCCGTGAATCTGATCATGAGCTTATAAATTTCTGTTTTAGCCCCCACATCTATTCCCTGAGTTGGCTCGTCCAACATGAGTACTTGAGTAGACATTGCCAGCCATTTCGCCAACACCACTTTCTGCTGATTTCCGCCACTGAGATACTTTACAAATTCATTCGCTCCGCGGGTAGCAATATCCAAGTTATGGATCATCTCTTCGGTTATTTTCACTTCCTCTCCACGGACAATCCAGCCGAATTTGGACAGGTCAGGCAGTAGGGGAAGAGTAACGTTTTCCCTGACCCTTAGATTGAGGACTAACCCTTCCTCCAGTCGGTCTTCTGGCAGAAATCCTATGCCATATTTCACTGCTGTTGCGGGATTGGGAATCCTAATCTCTTTTCCTCGCAAAAGAATCTTGCCCGTATGCTTCGTGTAGACTCCGAAAATGGCTTTGCACAATTCCGTCTTACCTGCACCCATCACTCCCGTTACCCCAAGTATCTCACTCTCTCTGAGATCGAAGTCAATATTCGAGATCCTACCATCATCTCTGGATAATCCGCGGACAGAAAAGTACGTTTTCCTTGGCTTTACTTCTTTGGCAGGATATTTTTCCTTCCGTTTTTTTCCCAGGATAAGTTGTACCAATTCCTCCATCGCCAACGAGGAAACTTCAACAGTATCAACCTTTCTACCGTCTTTGAGCACGGTAACTCTTGCGCAGAGGTCGAGCACTTCTTCCAGTCGATGGGAAATATACACTATTGAAGTTCCTTGATCAGAGAGAGATCGAATAAGAGAAAAAAGGATGTCCTTTTCTCTTTCCGTCAAGGTGGAAGTGGGCTCATCGAAAATGAGAATCTTCACTCGGTAAAATACCTCCCTAGAGATAGCCAGCAGTTGCTTCTGAGGAAGAGTGAGATATTTGGCGGGTAAGCGTAGGTCTAGTGCTAGATTTACACAGCTCAGGATTCTTTCCGCCTCCTCATACAACTTATTCCATCTTATCCACTTTTGAGTCCTTTCGTGAGTGCGAGTAAAGAGAACCAAGTTTTCGGCCACGCTTAGCGAAGGAACTATAGCCAAATCAATATTTTGATGCACGCATCCGATCCCAGCTAGTCGGGCATCAAAAGCACTGGAGAAGTGTACTTTGTGGCCCGCTACGAAAATATTTCCTTCGTCGGGTTGATAGATTCCCATCAAAATCTTGGTCAGCGTGCTTTTTCCTGCCCCATTTTCACCCACTAAGCCGTGTATCTCCCCCTTTTCTACATGCAGTTGGACTTTTTCTAAAGCCTGGATTCCAGCAAATCGCTTACTAATATTTTCAGCCTTCAACATGGTTTGTTATCTCTCGATGAAAGTTGGATCAAAAGTCCCATTTGTAAGGAACCGCTGCATGCCCAATGATAGTTTAGCACTTTTCTAGCTGAAAACCAGGATATGAGTTCAGGCAAAAGACGAAAACTGCAACATATTATACCAGATACTGGCTGATTTGTATTCTAAAGGTATATCCAATCAGCACGCAGCAGAAAGGCCAGAGAGCTCGGCCCTGACTCATACCCCATTGCTCTGTTGTGGGAATATTTACTCTCTGTATGACTTTGGTGGGAGATATTTGAGAGCTTTCCAAAACACCAATTCATCCAAATAAGATTCAATATTTCCTGGAGTAATAGCAAAGTGATGGGTAAATCCGTTCACCATCAAGGTTTCCAGAAGATCGAAAACCGTAACGGGCTTTCCATTCACCTTCACTTTGTGAAACCAGCCTCTACCTCCCCTGTAACTAGGTTTATCTTTGTTCATGATATCTGCCGTAGCAACCAATATCGTCTCTGCATCCTCAGCGAGAGAAGCTATAGTGGTGGGCTGAGGCGCAAAAGCGACGTCGTGCACCGTACCCAATCCAAACAGACTGTGAGGGCAATAACTCCCCTCACCTTCCCTTGCCCAACTTGGAGGAGCATAGCCACAGTGCCACATAAGCATGGAATCATCTTTGGGGTCTACCGTAGTAAGATCAGTCATCATAACCGTAGGAGTATCGTTATTCAGATAGTGCAAAATCAACATACTCAAAGCCCCCATAACATCACCCTCGCAAGCTACAGGTATTCCATCCCCTCCCAGAAGAGATGCACTTGCACAAACAGCAAACTCATATTGTTGTTGAAATTCGGGCCAACATCTAACTGCTAGAGCATCATAGCTACCCTCTTCTACTATGTGTTTGAGAGCAAGGTACACCCGGATAGTCTTCTCAGTATCCTTATTACTCAGGTTCTTGCACTTGTCTTTCGGTAGTAGTGTGGCACTTATTCTTTCAACTTCTGACAGAGCTACCTGTTTTGCTCTTGAAACTACCTCGCGCACTTCGTGTTTACACACAGTTACTCCCCACTTAGAATGCAGTGTCCGTTCGTCAAAATAAACATCATAAAATCCCAGAGCTACGTCTCCAACCAGTCCAATCCGAGAATTGCATAGTGACTTTGTGACAGATAACACTGTAATAGTTGAATCCAAACGTTTTTGAAATTGACTGTCCCTTGCCGGGCCAAAAAACCATTTGTAAAGGATCTTCCGATTCTTGAAGAAATGGGTCCAGATGGCACCGTACATATTCATAGCAGTCACGGACGCCATAGGCAGCTCATTCATGTCCGGCTCCGGTAAGGCCCAGATTCCAAAATTGACATCCATTGTCCCCAAAATTTTGGCTATATCACCACTCGAGGCTGTGTTGTTTTGAATCATCAGAAAATCCACTTTTTTGTCCTGCAAGATGTTCAATGCCTTTTGAGCATCCTCTGGTGTTTCCAAACTCTGAGAAATCACCGTCAAATCAAATCCTTTCTCAGCACTCAACTTTTGAAACATATGAGTCGATTCTTCAAAATCTCTCTTTGCTCGCTGAGTATTGAAAAGATTCCCACTAGCTCCGACTAACCCCACATTTAATTTGTTTCTCACCTCTAACTCCTTTGGTTATGCCGGCTCTCGGTAAAAGACAGACCCCTCCTCTGCCCATTACATTCGCAGAGCCTCCAGCAAATCATATCCTTGAGCTTGTGATACGGCCCAGTCCTTGCATTCTTCTCCCAGCTTTTTAGTAATCCACTTCCGTCGGGAGTTACACAAAGTAACCCCCGACGTATTTTCTCTAGTCTACTTGTTCATGAGATCATACATCCATTCACTCCAGAACATTCCACTATCTTCCGAAACATGCTCAGGTTGTTCCGTAGCCTTTTGAGTATCGGTAATAATATTGGGGCATCTCACAAACCGAGGAACATCCTCACCATAAAGATACTTATATAGTATGCGGACTCCAATGCGGCCTTCGTGATAGGGATCGGCACCCACCGCCATCGAAAGCATTCCTTCGCGCAGGTAGTCACGTGTGTGCTTATATTGACCGTCAAAAGTAACCACAAAGATCTCATCAGTCCGACCGTATTGCTTTATGACGTTTGCCGCCCCATCTCCTAAGTCAAACCATGTGGTCCATACTGCGTCGATGGATCCAGATTCAGGATGAGCGCTTAATACTGACTCCATTTTTTCTACTGCCTCGTGCATTTGCAAGCCCCTAACCTGAGCTACCACCTTTACCTCGGGAAATGTCGGTAGCATGGCCTCTAATTGCCGCTGTCTTTCTTGCAAAGCACTCACCTCAGGAGTATCCCCGATGATGACTATATTTCCCCTGCCGTTCATCCTGCCAAACATATAGTTATTGACGATCAAAGCAGCCTCATAGTTATCCATGTGTACAAGGGAAATGTTCGCTTTTCCGGGATTATCAGAGGAGAGCGATACGACGGGAATGCCTAGTTCGGCCGCTTCATCAATGGCCGGTTTCAAGTATGGACCAGCAGATCGAGCAATGATTACGCCATCCGGTCTCATAGCTATGAGGTTTCTGAGGTCAGAAAGCTGTTTATCTCGGTCAAACTTTGCATCCGTCTCTATCACTTTGCCACCGAATTCCTCGACTAACCCTACTACCGCATTGCGTTCACCCAGGCCACTTGGATCTGTGGCTGACATATTACATAGCGCAATGGTCAACTGTTTCATTTGGTCGAGAGTTTTAGGGGGAGTGATTCTGTCTTGCTCAGCTACGACCGAACTGGCGAGCATCCCCAAACCGACCACTGCCACAACCCCTACAAAGATTAATTTCTTCACCCGAATCCTCCTTATCTTTAGACGTTGTTGATTTGCGTGGGGGAAGGTTCCAAAGTGTTCTGCGCCAAAAAAAAGTGTTAGTCTGGCCCATGTACGTTCTGATGCATCACCTCCTGCTGGCCTCGTGCTTGGCGAACGTTCTACAAAGACTCCCCGAGCGCAAGATATATTTTACATTACATTTCACCTTTGTCAAGCGTCGCAGAGCGTCCCTCGCGAACGACGGGAGGGAGCCCATTCGCGGAATCTGCAGGATCGACCCGTCTTGACAGATAATCTGATATTTGATATAATAGACTCACAGTGCCAACTATAATACCGAGGATATGATGATTAAGCAAGAATTAAACAAGACTCTAGTTGATAGATTAGAGGACATAATTGCCGAAAGAATCTTGGGACGGGAATTGGGCTTAGGCGACAGAATAGATATAGCTGAGCTCAAAAACGAATTCGGTACAAGTCCTACTCCGATAAGAGATGCTCTAAATAGGCTAGCCCAAAGAGGACTAGTTACCGTTTCTCCGAGGGTGGGATATTACGTCAGAACCTTTGCTGCTGATGACATAGAAGACATTTACAATTTGAGAAAGATTCTGGAAGTCGGTGCTCTACAAAAAGCCATGTATGGCATAAAAAAGAAGGATTTTCACTCCCATAGAAAAAAAACTCTTGAACTCCAAAATAGGACGACAAGGGGGAGTAAAGGACTTAAACTCTTGCGAGAAGAGAGCCCTCACCTTCTGGTAATCAAAAACTGTGGAAACAGAAAGCTGCAGGAAGCTTACTTCAGGATCAACGATTACATTGGCATCTTGGACACTATAAATCCGAAAGGGAAGGAATTCTTTGAGGAGCATCTCCGGTTCATAGATGCTCTGGAGACCGGGGATCTGGAAAGGGCCAAGACAATACTGGGGGAGCACATTGAGAATTCTAAACGGATTGCTAAGGAGGTAATTAGAAGTATAGACCTAATCGCTCATAAATGAAAAGCTTTTACAGTTGGTAAAGAAGATTCTTGGCAATTCTACCGTGTGTGTCGGGTGAATCATTGTGGCTCTATCTGATTCCCGGGTTATGTTCGTGAGCACAAGGGAAGTGTACACTACGAGCACATTTATGAATTGGGCTATTTAAGGGAAATGTCTCGCTCCGGGATCGCAACTCCCCAGAGCAGGAAGAGGGCACGACGGAAGGTTGATAGTTGTGGGTATCCTCAGCACACCTATGCCACAGGTGTTAGTGTTTTTTCAGAAGGCCTTTCTGCATCTAACGTTTGCCGTATTGGGTAAGTGTACCTGCTGATAGACCTACCTTTGCAAAAGAATAAGTACGGATAAATACTAGAACGGCCAAGGATTATTCAAGGGCATTCTTCTTAATTCAGGCAGAATCTGTGCTCCAGAAATCCCATGTAAGTGAGACACTTAGGAGAACACGAAGACGGGTTCTTTAGTCTTTGAAATGCCCATTCAGCAGCTGTTTGGTGGAGGTGAAGCGCGAAAAGGTGGGTTGCTGAAACCAACAACTGCTAAACTCTTCGTAGTGTTATGAAGGTACAACGAACAAAACTGAAACAGGTTAAGCCTCATGACCTCATGAATAGAGAGGTTCTCTTGGTAGGTACCTTGGATACCAAAGGACGGGAGTTGCAGTTTGTCAAAAGGGAACTGAAAAAAGGAGACATAGACACACTGGTTATGGATGCCGGGACACTAGGTAGGCCTTTTTTCAGGCCCGATATATCCAGAGAAGAGGTCGTGGAGGCAGGAGGTGGCGACCTTGAAAAGCTGAAATCAACGGGGGACCGGGGTAAGGCTGTGGAAACTATGATGAAGGGGGTGGCTATCCTAACTAGACGTATGTACTCCGAAGGTAGAATCGCAGGAATAATGGGGA
This sequence comes from uncultured Clostridia bacterium, assembly GCA_964471775.1. Taxonomy (GTDB): domain Bacteria; phylum Aerophobota; class Aerophobia; order Aerophobales; family AE-B3A; genus SOJT01. Next base: position 4,496 of record CAYYHL010000029.1, on the reverse strand, counting down.
TGGGAGGATCAGCTGGTACTGCGCTGGCTTCTTCAGCCATGCAAGTGGTTCCTATAGGCGTCCCCAAGTTAATAGTTTCGACTGCGGCTTCGGGAGATACGAGTCGTTTTGTACGAGAAAAAGATATTAGTATGATGTATTCAGTTACGGATATATCGGGATTGAATAGAATTTCTCGTAGAGTATTCGCCAATGCAGCTGCAGCTATGGCTGGTATGATTAAGAGCAGGCAAGCTGAGGAAGAGGTACCGGAAAAACCTCTAATTTCGGCTACTATGATGGGCGTCACTACGGACTGCGTGACTAAAGCTAGAGAAGAGCTTGAGAAAAGCGGTTACGAAGTAGTTGTTTTCCATGCCAGAGGGAGTGGGGGTAGGGCAATGGAAAGTGTTATTCAAGAGGGTTTGGTCAAGGGAGTTTTGGATGTCACCACGGTGGAAATAGTCAATAGACTCGTTGGTGGTGTTTGTGATGCCGGACCCACTCGTCTGGAAGCAGCTGGTGAAAAGGGAATTCCTCAGGCGGTCTCCTGTGGAGGCTTGGACTTTGTCAATTTTTGGGTAGATTCTGTTCCGACAAAATTCAAAAAGAGAAAGCTATATCAACACAATCCAATGATAATTCTCATGAGAACTACTGAAGAGGAAAACAGGAGAGCAGGCCAAGTCATTGCGGAGAAACTAAACCGAGCCAGAGGCCGGGTAGCATTTTTTATTCCTCTGCAGGGATTTTCCTCTGTGGATGCAGAAGGAAAGGTTTTCTATGATCCAGGAGCAGATAAAGCATTTGTCCAGTCGCTAGAAAAACACCTTTTTTCTCCCAAGGTGGAAGTGGTGAAATGTAACAACCACATTAACGACCCGGAGTTTGCTTCTAGAATGGCCGATTTTCTGAAAGAAAGAGTTCCGGTGGGCAAAGCTCGACACACCAGTAAGAATATGAAGTTCACCAGATAACGAAAGGAGCGAAAGATGGGAAGAAAGATTTTTACACGAGGAGAGATTATGGGCAGGCTAAAACAAAATGTAGCTAAGAAAGTCCCTATTATTGGGGCGGGAAGTAGCTGTGGGTTGATAGCTAAATGTGCAGAAAAGGGAGGAGCAGATCTCATCATTGTGTACAGTACAGGGCTATCCAGGCTAAAAGGTCTTCCCACAACCATTATCGGAGATTCAAATAGCATAACTATTAATATGGCAGAAGAGATTCTCAATGTGGTGCAAGATACCCCAGTAATTGCTGGAATTGAGGCATCCGATCCTCGATATCTAGATTTGTCTTATCTCATAGATAAGTTCATGGCTGTAGGTTACTCGGGGCTCATAAACTTTCCCACTATGGGTTTCTTTGAGCCGGGTACTGTTTGGCGAGACCTGCATGAGGACACGAATTTGGGCATGGGTACAGAGATAGAGATGATGAGAATTGCGCATCAAAGGGACATCTTTACCATGGGTTATGCTTTCAGAAGTGATGAAGCAATCGAAATGGCTGGAGCAGGGATGGATTGCCTTGTGGTCCATGCGGGAGGGACAGCAGGAGGTATGACGGGTCACCAAGCAGTTCCTTTTGAGCAAGCCGGTAAGTTAGTGGACGAGATGATCGACGCGGTGAGAAAAGTTGACCAAGATATTGTATGTGTAGCTCACGGGGGTCCCTTCGCTGTTCCTGAAGATGTTGAGTACCTATTCGACCACACACGGGCACAGGGTTTTGTTGGAGCCTCCAGCATAGAACGGATCCCTGTTGAGAAAGCCGTGGTTGAGGCAGTAAAAGGTTTCAAGAACTACACTACGAAAGGTTGATCTCATTATGTCCAGTTCGTGTTTGGACACAACTTCTCGCTCGACTAGGAGGATAACATGGTTAGATGCAAGAATCTGTTTAAGCCTATAAGAATAGGGTCAGTGGAAATCAAGAACAGGATAGCTTTTGCCCCGTTGTCTACCCAAGGTCTGGTAGCTTCTGACGGTACTCTTAATCAAAGAGGAATAGCGTATTATAGGGAGATAGCTAAAGGGGGCGCTGGTCTGATTATTACTGGTGTGGCAAAGGTGGAGAATGAAGTTGAATGTGAAATAATTGGAGACCATGGACGATTATTGGTCACCCCTCACATTGTTCCTCAAATGGGCGAATTGGCTGAAATACTTCACTGTTATGGAGCAAAGCTGTTTGTACAACTAACCGCAGGTGATGGTCGGAATAATCCCGGCCGAAATATAGTGTCGGCATCCGAGCTTCCATCTTTTTTCATAGATGGAGTAACAACCCGGGCGCTAACCGAGGAAGAGATAGGCAAGATAGTGAGCGCTTTTGGGATTGCCGCCGGGTTATTGAAAGGTGCTGGAGTAGACGGAGTAGAACTAAATGGCCATGAGGGGTACTTGCTGGACGAATTCCAGACTGCTATATGGAATAAACGTACCGACCGATACGGGGGTGATCTTAGGAGCAGACTTACTTTTGCCAAGGAAATCCGGGAGGCCATTAGAGCTGCTGCAGGTGGTGATTTTGCCGTAGCATATAAGTACGGGTTGAAGCATTTTATGAAGGCTCTTCGAACCGCCGCTCTCAGGGAAGAACAGTTTGAGGAAGCAGGCCGAGATATTGAAGAAGGCATTGAGCTCACCAAAATACTGGTGGAGATTGGATACGATGCTTTGGATGTTGATGCGGGCTGTTACGATAGCTTGTATTGGGCACATCCTCCTATGTACTTCGAGCATGGTTGTCTGGTGGAGTTTGCTGAACAGGCCAAGAGAGTAGCTAGTGTGCCCGTGATTGCAGTGGGACGCCTGGGCATTCCCGATCTAGCCGAAAAGATTATCGAGGAGGGTAAAGCAGATATAGTAGCGTTGGGACGGCCTCTCCTCGCCGATCCGTGCTGGCCGAAAAAGGTGAAAAAGGGGGAGACAGAAAACATCCGTCCTTGCATTGGTTGCCATGAAGGTTGCTTAATGAAAGCAGCAATCGGGAAAACCATAAGTTGCGCGGTTAATCCTGTGGCCGGTGGAGAACTTTTGCACAGGCTAGAACCTGCTACGGAAATTAGAAGGGTTCTTGTGGCGGGAGGTGGTGTTGCCGGAATGGAAGCAGCCAGAGCCGCTCACATTAGAGGTCACCGGGTGGCTCTTTATGAGAAAAGTACTGAGTTGGGGGGGCACTTAAAGGAAGCGGCGGTACCCGACTTCAAAAAAGACCTGGCGAGATTGCTGGAATGGTATAGAACTCAAATGAGCAAGTTGCATCTAAAGATAAACCTGGATACGGAGGTAACACCGGAGGTGATTGAAAGTCAACGGCCCGACGTGGTTATCATTGCTACTGGCTCTACAGCCGTTATACCCAACATACCCGGTATCAATAATCCAAAGGTAATTTGTGTTACTGATTTGCTATTAAGTGATAAAGAAATCGGTGAAAAAGTACTCGTCATGGGAGGCGGGATGATTGGGCTAGAGACGGCTCTTTGGTTGGCCAAAAAAGGAAAGAAGGTAGCGGTGGTAGAAAAATTGTCGCACGTAGGCACGGACGGAGCTATAGCTAACAAAGAGATGCTTTTGGATCTTCTGGCTTTTCATAGTGTGGAGATGCAGGTAGATACAGAAATTCGCAGAGTAAGGGATGGGTACGTTGAGACGATCAACAGAAATGATTCTGAAGAAACTACTCTTCAATATGACAATTTGGTTCTGGCATCCGGCTTATCTCCTGCAGATGGGCTATACCAGGATTTAGAATTAAGGTCTCCGGAAATAGAAGTCTATCGGGTAGGTGATTGCAAAAGTCCAAGAAAGATAATGCACGCAGTTTGGGATTCCTACCACATTGTTCGCTCGATTTAGACATTTTTAGTTCACGTATCGGGTGTTTGGGTAGCCAACCAAGCTGGTGAACTTTTGCAGAATTCCTTTTTCTCATCGTTTGAGGCTCCTTACCTCACTGGCTCTGTACTAGATTTTAGCTGAGAATTAAGTAGAATAAACCTCGATATTGCCGCAAGACTCGGTGAGAAAGATAACAGAGCTTTAAGATCTTGTGACTAAATTGGGACCATTTTGTCTCAAAACACAATGGTAATACCAAGAAAATCCCCAGTGATTTTGGGATCCAAATTTTCATACCATTGTCAACCAATATAGCTTTATCAGTCTCGTGTGAGATACGAATCTAAGCCCAGATGTGTTTTTCCTTTGGACGTATTGGCCTATAAATGCTCAATGGCCAGAACGTTGGCCTACCTCCTTCCGTACCTACAAGCTTTTGTGGCAGTCTTTCTATTGATGTTTAGGCTCTTGGCTATTTGTTGATAGGACATTCGCAGGAGACGTAGTTGAGTTGCTTTTTGGGATAGTTTTTGGTATAAATAGGGTGGACGAACAGGTAGTATTTTGATGTGCGTACTTATTTCGGCCGCGGTTCGAATTGGTTGCAACCGCGTCCGCCACTGATACCAATTCGAATCGTTGTTTGCACCTCTCATTTAACAGCGG
>CAYYHL010000028.1:0-12860 GCA_964471775.1 uncultured Clostridia bacterium | reverse complement strand
TATGCCACCCTGGTCGTTCCGGAGATGTTTATTCCCTATTTTACGTTTGTGGCTTGGCTTTCCCTCATGATCGGAGGCAGGGGTAACAACAAAGGAGCCATCCTGGGGTGTTTCATATTTGTACTGGCCGATCAATTCACCTTATTTGCTCAGGCCTCGGCAGCCTACGCTGTTAAACTGGCCTCAGTGAGGGCATTCATCATGGGTGCTTTGTTGATCGCAGTTTTGAGATGGTTGCCAGCGGGGATACTCAAAGAAAAGAAAGTCACCTATAGATAGAGGGAAAAAGATGCTGGTAGTTAAGGATATACACAAGAGCTTCGGCGGAGTCAAAGCTTTGAGGGGAGCGTCGTTGAAAGTGGAGGGAGGCTCTATTGTTGGATTGATAGGTCCCAATGGCTCAGGAAAGACAACTCTATTTAATGTAATCTCGGGATTCTGCCCTAAGGACTCAGGGCAGGTGCATTTCAAGGGAGAAAGAATAGATCATCTTCCTTCGTATGAGATTGCTATGAGGGGACTGTCCAGGACTTTTCAAATTAGCCGAGCCCCCAGAGGAATGACAGTCCTTGAAAATATGTTGCTTGCCTACAAAGGACAAATTGGTGAGGGGGTTTTTGGTGCTCTATTTAGAGGGGGTCGGATTTCAAAGCAGGAAAAAGTCAACCTCAAGAAAGCCCTCAGTATTTTGGAGCTGCTCGGACTTACAAACTCACGCAACGAATATGCAGGTGATCTTTCAGGAGGGCAGCAGAGGCTCCTTTCTCTTAGCAGAATACTGGCATCTGGTCCGGAGCTCATTCTTCTGGATGAGCCGACTGCCGGGATTAATCTTACCCTTGTCACTGACCTATTGAAGCTCATCAAACACTTTCAGGTTGAAGAAAGTAAGACCTTTTTGATTGTGGAGCACAACATGAGGGTCATCAGTGAAATATGCGATATGGTATGCGTGCTTGTGTCAGGAAAAGATATAGCTTGTGGGGGGCCGGAAAAAATTCAAAAAGATGAAAGAGTGCTAAAAGCATACTTGGGTGCTGTCCAGGGAGATTCAAAAGAGGATCTCGAATGAGACTGATGGAAGTTAACAATGTATTTTCAGGCTACGGAACTACAGAGATTTTGCATAACGTCTCTCTTCATGTCGATGAGGGTGAAGTAGTGACTATTATTGGACCGAATGGAGCGGGAAAGTCCACTCTACTCAAAACAATTATGGGCTATTTGACGCCTTTTGATGGGAAGATTTTGTTTCAGGAAAAAGAGGTAACCAGATTGAGAGTGGATGAGAAGGTAAAGAAGGGAGTAAACTATGTCCCCCAGCTGGATAATGTCTTTCCTCCGCTTACCGTGCAGGAAAATCTAGAGATGGGTGGCTATCTTCAGACCAAAGAAGAGATGAAAACAAGAACCGGAATGATGTACGGACTTTTTCCTGTGCTGCAAAAAACGAAGAATCAGAAGGCGGGCACCTTGAGCGGAGGGGAAAGAAAAATGCTGGCTATAGCAAGCGCTCTCATGCTAAAACCAAAGCTTCTCCTTCTCGATGAACCGTCAGCGGGACTCTCCCCGGCAGCAAGTTCTTGGATATTCGACGAGATCAAGGAAATTCATGTGGCTGGCACTGCCATAATCATAGTAGAGCAGGATGCCTACCGATCCTTGGCAATCTCAAATAGGGGTTATGTGCTGGCCATGGGGCAAAATGAATTCGAAGGCAGTGCTGACAGAATTCTAGGTGATGAGAGAATACTCAAAACCTACCTGGGTGGCTAATTCCTTCTCGGGCCGAGGAAACGTGATCCGAGTTCTCTATGGAGTCCTGGAGGAAATCCTCCCGGTTGATTCGGTCGGCCGAGCGAGACAAAGGACAAAAACAGGAGCCGAAATTCCTGAGGGGTGCAGACATGAAGAGAATTTATGTAGAAGAGAGTCTTTGCAACGGATGCAGGAGATGTGAGCTGATCTGCTCTTTCCTTCAGACTGGTGACGAGTATAACCCCAGACATTCTAGGATCAAGATACTCAAAGTGGAAGAGGAGGGATTAGATACCCCCGTAGTTGACTGCGACGGAGAAAGATGCAGGGAGGAATCCGGGGGTGGAGAACCTCCCTGTGTCAAGCATTGCCTGCCAGGAGCTCTCATCTTTGCGGAAAGAGACCAGGTTCTAACCATGCGAAGGAGACAGTTAGCTGAAAAGGCCAAGAACCCTGAGTTTAAGGTTAGAGGATACTGGGTAGGGAGGTAAAAGAATGTACGGGTGGAGAGGTACTATTCTGAACGTAGATCTCTCGTCAGGGAAAATAGACAAAGACAAACTTCCTGAAGATATGGCTCGGGATTATCTTGGAGGAAGGGGATTCAATATCAAGACACTTTACGAGGAACTCGAACCTGGGGTGGAACCTCTTAGTCCAGAAAATGTCCTCGCTTTTGGCACTGGTCCCCTCAATGGGACTCCTTTAGGGTGTGGAAGGATGACCGTCACCACCAAGTCTCCCCAGACAGGTTTTTTTGTGGAAGGCAACAACGGTGGATTTTTCGCGCCGGAGCTAAAATTTGCCGGGTACGACATGATCGTCATTCGGGGAAGTGCCGATAAGCCTGTCTACCTCTGGATTAAAGATGAGAAGGTTGAAATTAGAGACGCCTCTCATATCTGGGGCAAGACAACCTGGGAGACGGATCGGATTATTAAGGAAGAATTAGGCGATCCAGAAATTCAGTTAAGGTATATCGGTCCTGCAGGAGAGAATCTGGTCAATACCTCCATCATTTTAGGAAACCGTGCCCGGGCAGGAGGGAGAGGCGGAGCGGCAGCAGTGATGGGCTCTAAGAAGCTCAAGGCCATTGCCGTGAGGGGATCCGGCGGCGTGAAGATCGCCCATCCGACAGAGTTCCAGGAAGCACTTCTGGAGATATGGGAAGATCTGGATGTAGATGGGTCCAAAGACCCTTTCACCAGGATTTGGGGTCTTTATGGAAGTCCTATTGTTCTTCGCATTCAACAGGAGTATGGCACCCTGGCCACCAACAATGGTCAGGAGGGTGTGTTTGAGAAAGTAATGGATATCTCTGGCGAGGAGTTCCTCAAGAACTATGTAGTTAAGTCAAAAGCATGCTTCTGTTGCCAGTCGCCTGCTTGCAGTCACTGGTGTGAGGTTAGAGAAGGTTCCTACGCGGGTACAAGAACCGAGGGAATCCAGGCGGGCTCAACTGAAGCTCTGGGGAGCTATTGTGGAGTCAGCTATCTTCCGGCTATTATCAAAGGCCATGCCCTCTGCAATGAGTTGGGGATTGGGATGTTCTCTACCGGAACTACCATTGCTTGGGCCATGGAAGCCTTTGAAAAGGGTATAATTTCGAGTAAGGACACGGATGGGCTGGAGCTAAGATTTGGCAATCATGAGGCTATGCTCCAGCTCATAAGAAGGATAGCTTACAAGGACGGTTTTGGGGGTCTGCTTGCTGATGGGGTGAAAAAGGCATCTGAGAAAATAGGGAAAGGATCTCAGGATTTTGCACTTCACGCCAAGGGACTGGAGTACACCGCAGTTGAGCCGCGGAGCTCTCATGTCGCTGCCTTGATGCATGCAGTTAATGATCAGGGATCCGATCATACGCGCGCTTATCCTCCCTATCCACCTTCGCCAGGAGCTGTTCCGCACCAGATATTGGACAAATTGCCCTTTGATCTCAAGAAGGCATCCGACGATTCCATACCGGATGAGAAGGGAAAGTTCCTGAAATGGCTATTTGATTCCCGCGCTGTTCTCAACTGTCTTGAGTTTTGCCTGTTTAATTCCCGGGCCAGGACTTTCGCTGACTTCAGACCTTTTGCCAAAGCTGTCACAGCTGCCACGGGTATGAAGTTTAGTGCCGATGATCTCATGGAAGTGGGCGAGCGAGTCGTAAACTTGGAAAGGTCTTTCAATGCAAGGGAGGGAGCCGGGAGAAAGGATGACACTTTGGCAAAAAGATACCTGCAGGAGCCTTTTCCAAAGGGAGGGAAAGCTGGTTTTATCCCTCCTCTGGAGGAGCTTCTGGACCAATATTATGAAGCCAGGGGATGGGACCCAGAAGCAGGTGTCCCGACCAGAAAAAAACTCGAAGAACTGAGATTAGGGAAGGTAGCTGAGGAGCTTCCAGCTCTGACAGACTAAACGGAAGGGTAGGCACCATGGCGAAGATTAATCTCAAGTACATTGCCCATTTTTCTCTCTTGACCGGTAATCTGGAAGAGATGACCGAGATTGAGGAGAAAACGACCGCAGGTGATCTTATTAGAAAGCTGGGGGAAAAGTACAGCGGATTCCAGGAAGTGCTCGTAGACGAGAAAACAGGAGGACTTAATTCCAGAAACAAGATAGCGATTAGGAAAGCAGGGGGGTGGACCGAGAATATTACTACTCTGGAAGGGCTCAATATGGAACTTTCCGACGGCGATACCCTTATATTCTGGTAGGCTTTGTAGTCTTGGTTCCGGCCGCTCTTCGGGCTGGAAGATAAGGATGTGAGGCAAAAGAATTAATGAGGTACTTATGAGGAGAAAGAGATGGAACTCACGGGTACAGTAGCCGTGGTGACAGGCGGGGGACGCGGTATTGGGAAAGCTATCTCCCTGGCTCTAGCTAAGGAAGGATGTCACGTTGTTGTGGGGGATGTGGATATGGTGCTGGCCAAGGAGATTGCCCAGGAAATAGGGGAGCTGGGGGGACAGGCCCTACCGGTAAAGTGCGATGTTTCAAACAAAGATGAGACAAGCGAGATGATCCGGGCCACTCTAGCGAAATTCAAGAAACTGGACATATTGGTGAACAACGCAGGCACTATCTGGGTGGGGAAGACCGAAGATATGCCCGAGGAGGAATGGGATAGAGTACTGGACATCAATTTGAAAGGAGTTTTCCTTTGCTCGCAGGCGGCGATAGGCCCCATGAAGGAACATAGACGGGGCAGAATTATCAATATCGCTTCCAGTGCCGGAAAAATGGGAGGAGTAATTGCGGGCATTAACTATTCTGTCTCCAAGGCCGGAGTTATTCTTTTTACCATATCACTTGCCAAAGAACTTGCGCCCCATGGCATCAACGTCAATGCGGTAGCTCCAGGTTTTGTTGACACGGCCCTGATAGAATCTTTCCCTAAGAGTATTGTGGAGAAAATTCCTCTGGGAAGACTGGGACGGCCTGAAGAGATAGCTAAAGCTGTTGTTTTCTTAGCCAAAGACGGCGATTATATTACGGGTGAAATTATTGACGTCAATGGCGGAATGTTTATGGACTAGAGAGTGCAAGATGGGCGCTTCGATGATGAGGAAACTGAGATGGCTAAGGTGACTGTCAAACTGTACTCGGTACTCCGAGAGGTGGCGGGAAAGTCTACTTTGAAGATGGCAGTTCCTGATAAGAGCTCGGTAAAAGATGTGATTGATAAGATAATCCGTCAGTTCAAAGAAGGATTTGAAGACCGATATCGCCTGGTTGGGGAGGACAATATTACGGAGTATTTTCTGGTATTTGTGAATAATACCCCCATATCCCATCTGGAAGGCCTGGAAACGAAGATAGAGGAAGGGGATGTCCTGGATATCCTGGAGCCAGTTTCAGGAGGCTAGAGCAGGATAGCGCACCATAAGCTTTTGAGAATACTGACAAGGTGAATTCTTGAGATCTAATGCGAGAAACTGTAGTTTTACTTCTATGGCCTGCTTTTCTAAGAGCACTGAGTAAGGCCTCAATGGTGGGCATTGTATCTACCTTCTCGTGGACAAAGCCCACGAGAAGGTGAGGAGAAATTTGCGATGAAAAAAATCCTAATGGTGAATCCCCAACTGTGCACTGGATGCCGAATCTGTGAGTTAGTCTGTTCCCTATCCCATGACGGAGAGTGTAATCCTCTGAAATCGTGCATAAGGGTCTTCAAAATCAAGGAGGAGGGGATTGATATACCGGGGGTTTGCCAGCAATGCGAGACTCCTCTCTGCGCTGATGTGTGCCCTGTGGACGCCATTTCGAGAGACCCCGATACCGGGGCTCTTATTATAAGGGAAGAAATATGTGTGGGATGCAGAGCCTGCACTGTGGTTTGTCCCTATGGTGCCATAACTATGGATATCTCCAAGAGGATTATGAAGAAGTGCGACCTGTGTGGAGGCGACCCCAAGTGTGTGAAGTTTTGTCTGACCAAAGCTTTAGCCTATGACAGGCCAGAAGTCCTCGACACCTTGAGGCAGGAGAGTGCTCTTCGCAGTTTAGTAAAGCCGCTTCTCAAATCGAGGGAAACGGCCACAATCAAAAAGGAGAAGACAAGATGAGCTATGGGTGGATGGGAACCATCCTCAGAGTGAATTTGACCAATGAGAAAATAACCAAAGAACCCTTAGATAAAGAGATAGCCACCAAGTTTCTGGGAGGCCGAGGTCTTAACGGTATAACCTTATTCAGAGAACTGAAAGCTGGAATAGACCCTCTTAGCGCTGAAAACGTCCTTCTTTTTGGAATGGGTCCGTGCAATGGTACATTGAGCTTGGGCTCGGGCAGGTACAATATTACAGCCAGATCTCCTATGACAGGGGGGTTTGGCGATTCTAACAGTGGTGGGTTTTGGGGGCCTGAAGTGAAGTACGCTGGTTATGATCAGATAATTATTGAGGGTAAGGCTGAGAAGCCTGTGTATCTTTGGATTGATGGTGATGAAGTTGAGATACGGAGTGCAGAGAGAATCTGGGGCAGAGATACTTTTGAAACAGAACAGATCCTCAAGGAGGAATTGGAAGATCCTCGCATTCAAATGCTCTACATCGGGCAAGCAGGAGAGAATCTGGTGAGGTTTGCCAATGTGATGACCGGTCTTTATCGAGCGGCAGGGCGTTCAGGCATGGGGTCTGTCATGGGATCCAAGAACCTCAAGGCCATTGCTGTCAGAGGAAACAAGGGCGTTCAGGTAGCTCATCCCGACAAGCTTCAGGAAGCAGCCCTAAAAGCTTATGATATCCTTTACTCCGACTGGTTTGCCCAGCTTTTCTCCGAGGAAGGAAGCCCCTGTCTGGTGGATATATACAACAACCGATTGGGAGCCTTGGTTACGCGTAACTTCCAGGCGGGTGTATTTGAAGGGGCAGAGAAAATCCTGGGCAAATACTTCGATGAGAATTACAAGGTGGCCAATAAGGGATGTTTTTCTTGTCCTCTGCACTGCGGCTGCTTCTATATGATAAAGGAAGGTCCTTTCGCCGGACTCAGGTGGGGAAAAGCTGAATTTGCCACCATTATTAATTTCACTTCTCGGGTGGGAGTTGATAATATAGAAGTAGCTCTTAGAGCTGGCATCCTGACGGACAAATACGGTATTGATCTCATTTCTATGGGAGGGGTTTTAGGGTTTGCTTTTGAATGTTATGAGAAGGGCATTCTTACTCCGAAAGACACAGATGGCCTTGAGCTTCAGTGGGGAAATGGCGACGCTGTGCTGGAGCTAATCAAGAAGGTCGTTTTTCAGGAGGGCTTCGGGAAAATTTTGGCCGAGGGAGTTAAAAGGGCAGCCGAACTTATCGGAAAAGGTTCCGAGGATTACGCCATCCATACTAAGGGCCTTGAGCATATTGAGTGCGATCCCAGAGGACTTCAAGCCTGGGGACTCGGGTACGCAGTAAGCAGCCGGGGGGCTGATCATCTGCGTGCTCTACCAGCTTTTGAATATACCATCAGCCCTGCGAAGGCCAAGGAACTTTATGGTACGGAAAAGGCTGCCGATAGATTCTCGACCGAAGGCAAGGGTAAGATGGTAAAGTGGTTTGAGGAGCTTCGGGCCTTCGCCGATTCCATGGAGATATGTAAATACATTACCCGGACCGGACTTCTTTTTCCGGAGCCTCTGGTGAAAATGATAAATGCAGTGACAGGTATGGAATATAAGCCAGATGATGCTTTTAAGATAGGTGAGAGGATTGTAAATGTAGAAAGAGCCTTCAATGCGAGGGAAGGTTTTAGCCGCAAGGATGATACCCTGCCCAAAAGATTCCTGGAGGAGCCTCTATCGGAAGGTCCTTCAAAGGGGCATGTCTGTGATCTTGAGCCCATGCTTGATGATTACTACAAGCTTCGGGGATGGGATGTAAAAACGGGCCTGCCCAGCAGGGCTAAACTGGAAGAATTGGGTCTCTCAGAAATAGCTCTTGAGCTCCAAAAGACGGGCAAGATTCCTCCCGAAAAGAAAACTCGCCCAAAGAAAAAATAGATATGCAGGTGGTGATCATAGGAAATGGAGTAGGGGGAAATAGTGCCTCCTCCGCCATAAGAGAGGTAAGTCAGACTGTCCCCATTACTTTGATTTCTGAGGAGCCGTATCCTGCCTACTCAGCCTGTGTTCTCGGGGAGTATCTGGGAGGAGAGATCCGGCGCAGCCGTGTATTTTTGAAAAGCATCCGGGACTACCAAAGGCAGGGCATCCGTATCGTCTTGGGTCAGGGCGCTATCGAAATAGATGTCAAGAACCGGAGAGTTCACTTAGAGAAAAAAGGAATCTTGTATGATAAGCTGATTGTGGCTAGCGGCGCCGAGTCCCTCATTCCACCTGTTGATGGAGCTACAAGAGAAGGCGTATTTTCCTTTAAGTCCCTCCGTGATGCCGACCGAATCTTGGCATCTCGTGCCAAAAGGGCAGTGATTGTGGGATCTGGCCCCATAGGGGTGGAGGTGAGTTGCGCCCTTCGAAGGAGAAATCGCGAGGTTTATCTAGTCGAGCTTTTGGACTGGGTGCTCCCCCGGGTCTTTGATGAAAAGCCGGCTCTCAGGATCCAGAGGATCCTGGAAGGGCACGGGATCAAAGTTGTCACTGGCGAGAAGGTCGAAAAGATTACAGGAAATCATCGAGTCAGAGGGGTTCTGACCAATAAGAGGGAAATCGGGTGTGAAATGGTAGTTATGGCTGGAGGAATGAGACCCAGGGTGAGCCTGGCCCGGGAGGCAGGAGCTGAACTAGGAGAACTTGGTGGAATCAAAGTCGACGGGCGTATGCAGACTAATCTGCCTGGCGTGTATGCTTGTGGTGACTGTGCTGAGGCTCCTGACCCAGTGAGCGGAGAAGCCGCTCTCATTATGCTCTGGCACAATGCCCGACGCCAAGGGATGGTGGCGGGATACAACTCCGCAGGAGTCCGAAAGGAATACGCCGGCTCCACCAACGTGGTCAATGTCAATGTTTTTGAAGTTCCTGTCTTTTCTATAGGCAGCCCTGTGAGCGCTCTAGCTGGGGATAGGATTGAGGTAATTGAGAAAGATCGTCCTCACTACTATGGCCGAGTCGTTGTGGCTGGTGGAAAGATCAGAGGGGCTCAGTTTATTGGTGAAACAGAGGATATGGGGGTACTTCTTCCTGCGGTAAGGAAAAGATGTAGTCTGGAAAATGTCAGAAAGATGGTAGAGAGTAGAGAGCTTCTTTTTCTTGCCCCCTGGTATCATAAGATAAAAAAATACCTCATGTGAGACCCAATTGTCGCTCAAAACTAAGTTCTTCTCAGAACAGGAGACACCTTGGGACAGTTCCTCTCTATCGCTGCATAGCAGCTTTGAATCGTCTCTGTTCGTTCGAGGAATGCCCTTCGATACAGATACAAATCTCTACACTTTGAGTAGGGTCAAGTGGACTTTGCAAACTCTGAGCTGTCAGGAATACACGAGAATGGGAGGTCTGAATGGCGCCGAAAATAAGAGAAGCTGAGAGGATGAAAAGAATTCACCTTTCGGGCATCAGAAAAGTATTTGAGAAGGTGGCAGAGCTGGAGAGAAAGGGGCTCGAGATCATACACATGGAGATAGGCAGGCCGGATTTCGATACTCCCTCTCACATCAAGGAAGCGGCAAAGAAAGCTTTGGATGAAGGATTTGTGCATTATACCGCAAGCGTGGGAATACCGGAGCTGAGGGAGGCTATTGCCGAGAAGCTGTCCCGGGATAACGGCATCACCATTGACCCAGATAGAGGACTCATCGTCACCCTGGGAGCGAATGAGGCAGTTTTTCTTTGCATGATGGGACTCCTAAACCCTGGAGATGAGATCCTGGTACCGGAGCCTATGTTCGTTTACTACGCAGATTGGGGTGAGTTTGCCGGAGCAAAGACGGTTTCTGTACCTCTGAGAGAGGAGGAGAATTTCAGGCTCAAACCCGAGGACATTGAGAGATGTGTAACCCCGAGGAGCAGAATGCTCATACTCAATTCCCCTCATAATCCTACGGGAACTGTTCTGGACATGGAAACTCTGGCTGGCATAGCCGAGGTTGCCAAGAAATACGACCTCCTGGTTCTTTCGGATGAGATTTATGAAAAAATGGTCTATGATGGTGCTAAACATTTTAGTATAGCGAGTTTTCCCGGGATGAATGACCGGACTCTCACCATCAATGGTTTTTCCAAAGCCTTTTCCATGACTGGCTGGAGACTTGGATATGTGGTAGCCAATCCTGATCTTATGAGTGCTCTTCTTAAGGTGCATCAGCATGCGGTGGTCTGTCCCGTTTCCTTTGCTCAGAAAGGAGCAGTAGCTGCCCTTACCGCATCGCAGGAATGTGTGGGGGAAATGGTGAGAGAGCTCGACCGAAGAAGAGAGCTGGTTTTGAGATGCCTCAGTGAGATGGACGGTGTGAAAGTCATCAGGCCTCAGGGAGCCTTCTATGTTTTTCCCTCTATCAAAGGCCTAGGGAGAAGCTCCCAGGAGATAGCCGACCACCTGCTAAAGGAGGCGAGAGTGGCCGTAGTGCCCGGTTCTGCTTTTGGTAGTTTAGGTGAGGGCTACATCCGCATTGCCTATTCCACTTCCTACGATAATCTGGAAGAGGGACTTAGTAGGATGAAGAAGGCCCTAGCAGAACTCAGCTCCCAAGGGGCTAGGTCTGGTCTCTGAGAAGACTACGGAAACTCTGTGGTGTTGCATTTAGGGAGGGAGGTCAATGAATAATCTTGATGGGCTTCCCGAGTTCAAAGGCCCCGAGACACTGGCCGATACCGTTTGGCGTTATTTGGGAAACGCCATCCTGGATGGCCGCCTTGAAGCAGGGACAAGGCTAGTAGAGCGAGATCTAGCTGAGAGATTTAATGTTAGTCGTCCTCCTATTAGAGAAGCTATCCGTCAGCTCAACAGCGAAGGATTGGTGAAGATAGTGCCTCGAAAAGGGGCTGTGGTGGCAAGGATTTCCGCTAAAGATGTAGAAGAGATCTACAGTGTGAAGATATTGATAGAAGGTTTTGCCGCACGAGAGGCAGCGAAAAAACTAACCGAGGTTGATCTGAGGAAATTGGAATCCCTGATTCAGAAGATGGCTATACAGATTGAAAAAGGCAGTGTCTCTCGGTATGTGAAATCATCCGAGGAGTTTCATGATCTCATTAATAAAGCTGCCGGTAATGACAAGCTCTACGAGATCTATAAGCGGCTGAGCAAACAAATAGTCTGTCATAGGATTAATTATCTTTCTGTTTCCGGGGGTCTCAGGCACTCCCTTGAGGGTCATAAGAAGATCCTTGAAGCTCTGCTTCAAAGGGACCCTGGTAGGGTAGAATCCTGCGTAACGGAGCACATCACGTATGCCCAGCAAGTTCTAACAATGCGGATAAAGCGAAGTGAGGAGGGAAATAGGAGCGCAAATTAAACTTAGCGTATTCCGCGCGATAGGAGAAACACCGTGACTCGCATAGTAATTCCCGATGATTCTCCCCCTTTGGATAAAGGGTACTGACATTACTGGCTTTGCCGCTCCAGTAGTGGCGGAGCATACCCTCGCCTTAACGCTTGCCGCGCATCCCGCTAAATTACTCAGCGAGATAAACAGGTGAAGAATGGACAGGATACTTTCCTGGAAGCCAAAAGTGGACATTCAGGCTTTTGGGTAACAGACCTTTGACAAAAATTGATTGTTTTGTATAGTAGTATACAGAATTACAGTATTCAAGAGGACCGACTATCACATAAGGAGGCTCTTACGGAATTCCTATCGAAAGTTCCAGCAATTAGCCGCTCTGAGACTCTGGCTGATAAAGTCTTTGCTTATGTTGAAGAGGCTATAATAGAGGGAAGAATTCCCGCAGGAACAAGACTGATTGAGACGGAGCTGGCAGAGAAATTTGGAGTTAGCCGACCCCCAGTTAGAGAGGCAATTCAGCGATTGGGAGCCAACGGACTGGTGAGGATTGTGCCCCACAAGTGTGCTGTGGTGGCTCTACCCGACATGGAAGAGGTAAAGGAAATTTATGCAGCAAAGAGATTGATAGAGGGATTTTCAGCGAGAGAAGCAGCGGGAAGACTTGGTAGCAAGGAAATTATTCAACTTAAATCTTTACTTCGTAAGATGGAAAGTCATATCAGCAGGCAAGAAGGAGATAAATACACACGAGTAGCTGAGCAATTCCATGACCTGGTTAATCGTGCTGCCGGAAACAAGGTAACTTATGGGATATACCAGAAGCTCAGCAAGCAAACTCTCTGGCACAGAATTAACTTTCTATCTTTCCCGGGGAGACTGAAACGCTCTTTTGGTGAACATAAGGAAATTCTCGATGCACTCATACAGGGAAATCAGGATTTGGTTGAATCTCTCATGAGAGAGCACGTAGAGTATTCAAAGAAGATTCTTCTCGGGCGTTTGAGTGAAAATGCGAAGGATGGATCAAGAGGGAGGGGGGAAATTTGAGAACCACCATTGCACTTCGAGAAGCTAGTTTTCGGAACAATTCTCAGAAAAAGAATAGGAGCAAAAGTCAGAATTGAACTCTTCAGCACGATTAGGAGGAACACCATGGCCCGTATAGTAATTCCCGATGATTCTCCCCCTCAGATAAAAGGTACTGAGGCTTTAGAGGAATT
>CAYYHL010000027.1:0-12882 GCA_964471775.1 uncultured Clostridia bacterium | reverse complement strand
ATGACGGATGAGATTCAGATTCCGGCCTACGCTCACCCGTCCTGATTAGCTAACAAATAGGGCAAGCTAGACTCAGGCAAGTGAGGGATTCGAACCCGCTGCCATAGAGCCTTTGCGGCGAGAGACCATGCGAGTTGGTTCGAGCCCCATTCGGCTCCTGCTTCACTCGAGCAAGTTGGACCTGCTCTTCCCTTTTTTTTCGGCACCTCACTCGATAGCTGTCCAAGGAAGGATGAAAATAGGACTCAATCAAGAAAAAAATTCTCCCTCTTAATGTTCCTTAAATCTCCCAAAGCACGGGGCAGAAAATAGTTAAATAAATAATCAAAGCTCCTCCCTCTTGCATCCTCTTCCTTGGAATGAAGGGGATGTTGCCGGGATATCTCACCGGGAGAATACTTGTCAAACACCGGATTCAAACCTTTGTCACAATTCAATACGTTCTTTATGGCTTCTTCTAATTCTTCTTCACCATTTTCCCAGAACTTGATATAAGAAACTTCCGAAAGCCAGCTTTCGTACATTGCTTTATTCTTATGGTACTTAGCCTCAGGCCTTCCAGGAAGACAAATACAAGGAACCTCGAGAATGGCACAGAAAATCATCCCATGCGTTCTATCGGTAACAACAAAATCATAGGAAGAGATATGGTTGAAAACCCTTTCCACAAAATCACGTTTCTCCAAGTCAACAGAATGCTCAGTTTCGGGGAAAATCAAGTTATAGGAATCAAAATCCTTGATCAGTCTTTTTGCGAGCTCTTGACCTTTCTTGTTAGTTTCGAAGTCGTCACGGAAGATACACAACGGCTTATTCTTGTCCTTCTTGGCAGAAACATTGAATTCTCCCTTTAGAGACAAGACAAAGTCAGGCATGACTAAAAGGTGACATCGAGGAAAAAACTGCCTCAAGAGGCTAAGGCTCTCATAATCGCGCGCCATAATGGTAAGATTCCTGTGTTTTTCATACACGAGCTTAGACTTCAATATGTTCTCTTGCTTCTGAAAGAAAACAGTCTGAGGAAATATGATGATTCTATTGGAAGGGAAGGCCTCACAAACCTCAAGCCTCCACCTCTCGAAGAAAAAAGCCAAGTCGCCCATTGCGCCACTACTCTGAAAGACAATAATGTCATCAGGTCTAATGATTTGTTTCAATTCATCGATAGCAGTGAAGTAGAAAATGTCCTTGACCTCAAAATGGGGGTAATGATGTTTGAGCCACTTGACGATAGCATAGTGCTGCAGGGTGTCGCCCAAATTCCTGAGCCCCTTAATGTACTCGAAAAAATTACCCAACAAAGCAATTCTGCTACTCATTTCACTTCACCTTTTCTTTGTATTCTTTCGATGAGGATAGCCCAGTGTCGCCGATGTTTTCCTAAAATAAAGGGAATGGCACAGTAGAGAACTTCACTCCAGTCGGGACTCAAAAAAGATAGTCCAATCGCAACCAGGGACACGACAGGTACAACCAGATTTCTTTTTTTGCTCAAGGCTATCATATTTGTAGTGAGGTCACGGTCTATTAGGTGGCGCTTACTCGTGGCGTACGACCAATGTATATAGAATATTGATCCAATGCCGAACAGATTGCATTCGAAAAACAGTGCTGCAATTTGCACGTGACCGTATTCCGCAATGAGAGATGTGGAAAAGGGTATTAGAGCAATTAACATCAGGCTCAGAATGTTTATCCAGAGAAGCTTCTCGTCCATGGACTTGATGTAATGGAACTGGCGGTGATGGGAAATCCAAAATATGGCTAGGAGGCTAAAGCTCAGCGCGTAGTTGAAAAAATTAGGCCATAGTCCCAACACCAGTTTGGTTATGACCTCGGCGGCTGATCCCTCTGGTACGGCCGGAACCTCAAGATTGAGAACCAACAAGGTCATTGCAATGGCAAATACGCCATCGGTTATTGCTTGGATGCGCTTGGTGGTCATTACAGTGACTACTAGTTTCGAATTTGGTGTATTCACGGGCAGTCCCCTACTTTGGGTTGTCAACCTCACCCCAGAACTAACAGCGGTGCACTACCTTTTGGGGATTCCGTAGAAGTTCACGAACCTTGTATCCGAGAACGCTCGTCGAAGTCCCCCCTTCCCTGGTATGGTGCGATCAAGTCAAAGACAAAGAAGACGAGAATACGCTGCTTCAAAAGTTACGTTCTCGGAGCTATTAGTTAAATGGCCTGACAACCGATCCGTTTTTCAGGAGTAACTATACTATTTGTAATATCGTGGGTTTCCTCAATTTTTACATCGTCAAATACGACAGAATCAGCAATTTTGATGGGCGCTGATACCTCTACGTTGTTGCCAATCACTGAATTTGTTATTTGTGTATTCTTGTTAAGCTTGACGCCTTCTCCAATGAGCCTATCAAGCCCTCTGTGCTTGAGCATCCGCATATTACATCTGACTAGATCTTCAGGGATCGTCAAATTCATATCTTCTTTGACAATACTGAGCTGTTTTACCAAGAAACCGTCTTCAATCAAGATTTGTATTGAGTCAGTAATTTCATACTCATCTCTCATCGCTGTTCGCGGAGTTCGGCATATAGCATCGAAGATGTGCAGGTCAAAAAGATACAGACCGCATCCTTTAATACCACTAACAAGGTATCTAGGCTTCTCTATCACTTTTTGTACTACATCCTGAGTCCCATCTTCCAAGACAACCGCAAAATTTCTCTTTAAGGCATCCCTGTCGTGTTCAATTTTCGTAGCTAATACAGCATTTGCTCCACTTTTTTCCATCAAATGAACCATTGATCCAAGGCCACTTTCCGTAACGAAAAAAATGTCGCCAAGAAATAGTAAGAAAGATGAATTAATACATCTCTCAAGCTTTCCCAAAGCATGAGCAATCCCCAAAGTCTGACCCTGCTCAACATAGGTTATCTTCACGCCAAATCTCTCGCCATTGCCAATCGCATCTGCTATCTTGGAACCAAGATGGCCAATAAGGATAATTATTTTCTTAATTCCTGTTTTGCTCATCTCTTCAATATGGTATTCTATTAGCATCCTGTTGCAAATGGGCAAGATGGCTTTGGGATAATTTGAGTGGAACGATTCCATTCTGAACCCCTTTCCTCCGGCCAGAATAACTCCAATAAAATTCATGCTAATGGCTCCTATTGTCCACCTTTTGCAGGAGTCCTCTCAGTAGACTTGTCCTAAGATATGAAGGCATCCTTGAGGGAACAGCCATAATGTGTCCTCTCATCATAAAACAGAGTCTCTACCCCGAGCACTTTCCAGGAGGCTCTTTATTATTTTCTCGGGGGTTGGTAGGCGAGCTATTTGTGCAATATAGTTTTTTTGACTTTCAAAGACCGCGTTCTTCTTTTCACTATCGAATAGCAGATCGTTGATGAGATTGACTGTGGCCACTGGATCGAGCACGTCCAAAAGCTCAAACGTACTGACAAAAGGATTTTTTTCAAAAAGAGGAGTTAATATCTCCTGCCATCCCAGAGGAAAAACCAAATAGGGTCTCAATAAATCAGGATATCTATCCTCGGCAGTTTCAAACCAGGAGAGTATTCTTGAGGGAATGGTCTTGTTTTTTCTGAAGTCACGGCCACTGCTCGTAAGACAGGCAGCAGGTACTTTAGCCATCACTGCTTGAGCTATCGAGTTAGACATTGCATTGGTGCTCATAAAGAGATCCGAAGACGCCAAGATCTTTCTATAGGTATCAAACGGGATAGATCCCCAGTTAATTATCCTTACACGACCGGCGCTGGAGCTGAGAAAAAGTGGATAATCGGATATGACTATCAAGGTTGTTTTTTCTCGAACTCCTTGAAAAATTATCTCGATCATACGTGAGAAGTGTTTTAACCGTGCGTCCAAGTCTTTGGTCAAGACCTGAGCTGCCTGCAGAGCCCATCCAGCTATGGAAAACAATATCAGTTTTTCCCTCGCCTCGAGCCCCATGTCCCGCCTGAGGTTCTTCTTCTGAGTCTCATCCCATGGCAGTTGTTCCATATACCTCTGGTAATAAAGAACAGAAGATTTTTCAAGGATGGACTGTCCAGTCGGGAACCCGAGCGGGCAGGGTACCAATACCGGCATGGTATTGGTTAAGTCAGTAGTTTTTAGCCATTTGAATTTGTCCTCTAGCTTAGGCTCATTATAAAGAGGTAGAGAGGCGTCCCTCAAAGAAAGGCAAAGATGATCGAAAGCGGCAGATCTGGCTCCAACAGGATTATCCAAAATCCATTCCAAATCAAAAATGTGTTTCGGCCCAAACCAGAAATTAAGGTAATATGCATCAGCTATCAATATCCAATCAGGCCTGATTCTCTCACATACCTCGGTGAAAATACGATGATTATCCTTTTTGTAAACTCTAAGCTCATCAACCGAGAGGCGGTTTTGTTTTATCAATTGAGTGCCAAGGGGAAAGGCGAGAAAATGGGGAGAAAATCCTAGTTTTTCTAAATCCATAGCAAAATGAATCGCATTTTCTGTCTCTCCGAGAGATGTAGTTGCGACGCAAACATAAAGTATAGTCTTTGTGCTGCTCAATTATTGTCCCCGAACTACGCAATGGTGAAGATAGGGTCGTGAAGGGTCCCTCAAGGATGAAAGCACTTCATTCATGCAGCAATTACACGAAATACAGGATGAATCAAGAGATATCCCTTCTTTGAAATTGCGGCATTGTGCTGGATTATGAATAAGGGTCCGGGCCATACTTATGAAATCACAAATATTATTACTCAGGATCTTTTCAGCCGTTTTTAGGCTCTTTACTCCCTCCAACGAGGAAATCGGGATTTTCAAAAGTTTTCTTATTGGTTGGACGTTAAAATAAGCGTGTCCCCACACATATTCCAGAGGAAGTTCAATATCTTTTTGCCTTTTCAAGAAAAAATTGTTTTGGGCAAATGGGTGCATGAGCCTATAATAATCCACCAGATCGCTGGATTCAGTGAGAGGAAGGGATTTTCTCTTCCTTATGTCTTTGTTTAAAGCTATTGTACTTTCGATAGAAAGAAAAGCCGCCAATTCCAAAGTATCAGCACCGTAAGCTTCAAGAAGTTGACACGCCTCAGCGCTTTCCTCCAAAGTGAGGCCATTCGACCCATAGTCTTTTAGATTCCATCGGACCATTACAGGGAAATCGAGAATCTTGCAAACCTCAAGAATTTCCCTAAGGATTTTCAGGCGGTTCGCGACGCTTCCACCCCATTCATCGTGCCTTCGGTTCAATGTTGATGAACTCATGCTCTCAAGAAGACTACCAAAGCTGACGTTCAAAAAGACCCCATCAAAACCGACATGGTTCGCTCGGACTATTGCTTCCTTGTATAAGTTGATGATTTCACTGATTTCACGTCCTCCCAGCAGTGAGGTTATCCACGTTTGCATGTTTTTGAAAGCCTCTTGGCGCCCGGATGGCTCGTCGTCCGTCACTGAGCTGATAAACCTAGCAATGACCTCATTGGTATAATCAGGGTGAAGAAAGATCTTGGCACCATGGGCACGGACTCTATCAATGAGGGGCTTGTAAGAATCGGCAGCTTTACGGCTTGAAATCGAGAGCTGATAATGATTTGCCCGAAAATCTGGCTGGATGGAAACTGGTGCTGTACATATGAGAGCGACCTCCCCCCTGGCAAACTGTTCCAAATACCGGATATAGGATTCAGAACAATAGCCGTTCGGTTCTGCAGAAAAATCTCCAACAGCAGTTTTTATGAATCTATTCTTGAGGCACACCGAGCCAATATTACAGGAGGAGAAGATCATGAAATCATCTTTTCCATCTGGACGACAACGAAGTCCGGGTCTTGAAATATCTGCCGAATATCCTTGAACAGTCTATCCGTCTTATAGGCAATATAAGAGAAGGTGGATTTTCCATCCTTATGCGCACGGCACAGCCCCATCCCAACAAGAAGAATAGGCAATCCCATACGGCGGAACCTATCCCGAATAGCGACGAAATTCAAATGAAGATGGTTGCCCGCAGCAGAAAAGATAGCAAATCCATTAACTTGTCTTCCCTCCACCAGAATATGTGAGTATTTCTCGGAACAAACCAACAGGGTCTGATACATGAGTGTTTCTGAGTAGGATGGGTCGTCAACCAAGAATTCTCCAGCCACCTCGTAAACCGGCTCAAAATAATCATCGCTAAGCGGAACGATGCGGTTGCTTTCCGGGATAAATGGGCCAAAGTCCCGCGAGCGGAAGCGATACATCCTTTTTTCCTGAGTGCTGAGGGGTTGAGAAAAGTAATAAATTTCTGTGGGGAGCTTAACAAAACCCATTTTCAGGCAAAATCCTATCATTTCCTTGTTGTCTGAATGTAGGGATTTGCCCGTGTTGATTCTGCGTATCCCTTTTTCCCTGGTGAGGGATTCGATTTTCTTCATCAGATTTCTGCCGGCACCCCTATGTCGATAGCGGTCCAGAACATAGAAATCTACCATAACCATCTCAGAACGACGAGCGCGAAGGACCGCACAACCCGCAATATTGGATGATCTCCTATCCCTGACTACGAGGTTCATCTGCTCGCCTTCCGAGAAAAGGTGAGCATAAACGATGTTCTCCCGTTTTTGCCCCCTGCTAAATGGAGCCATAGAACTAATTAGGTAGAATTGATATGGACGAATAACCTCGACATCAAAAAGGGTTTCTGCTTTGCTGCCTGACATCAGTACGCCAAAACCTCTTTTCGTAAGAATTCTCTTTTTTTCTGAATTCTCTTTAGGAAGATCCCTTTAAAACAGAAAAGTCCTATAGTAACAGAAAGAAAGACGCCGAAGACACTGTGAAGAGCTATCTTATGCATGAAGATGAGAAAGTATAGAACGAATCCTACTGCAACCGCCCCGTACAGAAGACATAGAGTACCGAAAACAGTATAGACAATTTTCACCTTGAGATTGGGGGCAGAAACGGGATATGGAGATTTTCTCAAGAGGCGCCGAAAGAAGTTCAATACATATCCCATAGACATTGGGCGAAGATTAGGGGAATCTGCGAGATCGGTGAGTATGTAGTAGGCATCCATTTCGGTAAAGGGAAGCATATTGAGAACACTTGTTACGATATTAGCTGCCATGACCAGTATGAGAATTTGCTCCACACCTGGACGAACAACATTATTCAGGCCTATGTACCTACTCACAGACCATAGTGAGGAATGGATGAGCCCTGCTTTAGCTGGGATTGGCGGAGTTACCACGTAGTAAAGCCATAAACAGAGGGAAGCGAGAAACAAACTGAACAGTGGTCCATCTAATGAGGTCAGGATACGCTTATACCTTTCTTTAAACAGCCAAGCATCAGAGGTATCCGCATAAGCACAGACCTGGAAATAGTATAGCATCACACCCATTTTATGTACTTCACCACCATATTTTTTGCAGGTCAGGGCATGAGCAAACTCGTGCAATACCACCGTGAAAAGCATGATGGCATAGTAGTAAACAATAATCCACGGATTATGAGCATTTGCCCTGAGCACATTTCCAAGATGAAAGGTCATATGGTGGCGAGATATCTCAAAAGAAAAAGCAGCTAGACTCAAGATTATGACGATAGCTGCCGGTGTGGTGAGCATCCATTTGAACTTTCTATAAACAGAGGTTATCATCTTGTCTACATTGGGAAGGGAAAATTCAAAAGAGAGGATCTTTTCCAACAAAGAGATCTTGAGTTCTCTCTCTTGATATTCCTTTCCAAAGGCAAGGTCTAATTCAGGTTCAAGAAGTTTTTGCTTTTCGAGAGTATTGATGAAACGGTTAATACTTTTAGGAGAAATAGAGCCGTATCTCTCCGTGAATTTTCGAGCCATATCACTTAGTCCGTGCTTACCGTCGAGCATCTTGATGATAAAGTATTCCTTCTCACTTGCGGAAAAGAACTCATCCCCGCCTTTGAGTCTCAAGTTATATTGAATCTTATCACCCTTTTTCATTTCACTCATAATTACATCTTTCCTGAACACGGGGTACCGTCTGCGCAGTCCGTACACATCTTTGAAGTCTTCATCGCCAATGTACATCACAAAATGAACCTCATCTCTGCCTGCCTGTTTGACGTGCTGAATACTGTCAACTACGCGTTTCAGGACCGTGAGTCCAATCAAATCCTCCGCTTCCTTATCCTTTTCAAATTCCAAGGGGGAAAAATCGGCGAAAACGGGGCGAAATCCGGTCTCGGAGATATCAAACACGATCCGGATACCCCTTTCTCTACGAGTGAGATAGAAGGGAATCTCTCGAGGGCTCCCCACATTGTCAAACAAGGTGATCAGAAACTCTTCAATAACAAGATGAAGCTGAAACCTAAACTTGTCTCCAAGATGAAACCTACTACAGTAGGCAGTGGCAAAATCCTGGGCCAGTGGGATTTGCTCTTTCGAGGATATGATCATACCAACACGAGTCTCACCCATTGAAGCATTCTGATTACTGGGGATTCCTCCCACTTTTTGGGAGATCCCTCTAAGCCTCTCTTTAACTTTACCCACCTTATTTCTCCAGGGAATAAGTGACGATTGTCCTGGCTTCTCGAACGCCAAATCGCTAGGACCCTGCCTCGGTCCAGATGAGACCGAGGCAGGGTCCAAAGAGAAAGTCACTCACTTACTCTTGGTTACACGTGCATTGAGCTTATCCAGGGCCAGCTCATCCGAAGTTGAAAAAGTAAGCTTACCACTCTTTATCTCAATTTTCAGATCGTCAGGAACATTGGTGTAGCCCTCTTTTTTCAACTCAGTTGCTGGATTGGCCAGTAGTTTTTCCCTGTACGCCTCATCCGTTAAAGCTCTGTCCCAGATTCCATGATGCTTTTCTGCCATGATTGGCCCTCCTTTTAAATTACTGTTCAAGATTCATCAACCTTAATCTGGACCATCACCCCCTTTCTCTCAGACTGTACAAGCGTTCCCTTGTCCTAGCGCTTGCCCTTATCCTGACCAACGGATCCGTTGGTCAGGATGTATTCAGCCAGGGTATCTATTGTCGATAGTATCTTCCTGGCTTGCTCCGGGTCTTTAATTCTAACATTGAATTCTTTTTCCAGCAAAAGCACCAGGTCCAAAGCATCCAATGAATCCAGACCAAGACCTCCATCAAAAATAGGATCGCCATCCGAAACATCTTCTGGCGTTATATCCTCCAGCTGCAGTCTTTCTATAATCATCCGCTTGAGCCTCTGCGCCAACTCAACTCTCTCATCCTTCTCAATATTTGTCAACGTATGTCCTCATCTTTCCCCGAATATTTTGGGAGTTTTCCCCTTCGTCGCTGTATGTTGGCTCTCCCGTTTATGCTGGTGTTCTCGATGATGCCTGCGGCACCCTAGGGCCGGGAAAGTCTTGAGGATGAAAAATACGCTTGGCCCAAAACTCAGCCTCAAACATACAAACTGGTGGCGATTACACTTCGGGCCGACTCAACAGAACAGCGGAATAACTTCCCCCCAACCCCAGGCGACTTACAATAACAGACTTGATTGTATCAAGGGTTGCGGTTTCCTGCAATATATTTGATTCCATTTCAGGATTCTCGGAATATCCTAAGACAGGGAAAAGAAACCCATCTTCCAGGCACATGCCAGCGGCTATCAGGTGCAACAATGAGGCATCAGAAGCTTCACCAATAAATGAAGAAAATGCGGTAACCGGCAGATCCTTTCCGAAATAGGAAGCAATGGCGTCATCTTCCCAAGCATCAATGTCTCGGCAGCTGGAGGCGCAGGAAAAAAATGCGTCAATCCTCCTTCTCTCCAAATTGGCCATCTCTAACAATCTGTCATAGAGCAATCTCGCATTTGGCAGCTCGGCTGCGAGGGGCTCAGTTATTGGACACGGAAAATAGGTGCTGGCAATTGAGGAAATTTCAGCGATAATCAGAGCTCCCCGCTTTCTTGCATCTTCCGTCCTCTCCAGAGCAAGCATACCGCATCCTTCTCCTAGTATGAAGCCATTGCGCTCACGAGAAAAAGGAATGTGCATCTCTGGTCCTTTTACTCCTGCGACTCGCCCGAGCTGTTGAAAATATACGAATCTCTCACGGGCGAGGACATCCACCCCTCCTACAAGAATCATTCTGGCTTGACCCGTGCGCAGCATCCTGACACCATACTCAACAGCAGATAAAGCTCCATTTTGCATGCTAATCAAGGTAACATTTGGCCCCTTAATCTTCAATTCAATAGCAGTATGAGCAGCAGTGGCGTTGGGAACAGTATTGGGAAACTCCAAAGGGCGATAGTCCCTCAAGCGGGATTTCAGGACGTCGGTCATATATTTGGTAACCAGAGCAATATCAAGGAAAGATGAGCCCATGATTAAACCTACTTCGTATGGGTTCTCCTCAAGAGGGTAGTCTGATTGCTTCAAAGCTGCCCGTGCTGAAGCGATGGTGTATTGAGCGTTCTTATTCATGCGCATCAGAGCCCGAGCGTTTTTTCCTTCCAGCCTAAAATCAGATATCTCAAACGACCGGGTGGCACGGAAAGGAGCGGGATCAAATCTCTTCAAGGAGGTAAGACCCCCCCGGTTTTTCTTGAGAGCCTCAGCAAAATCCTCTGTGGTTGTCCCAATGGAAGACACCACTCCCATCCCGGTTACAGCAACATTCCCATCATCCACTACAGGCTTCCCCTTTTTTCCACCTCTGAAACACAATACAGGTATTGTTCCCTCCAAATGCAAAGGCATTGGCTATGGCCGCCTTACAATCAGCTTCCCTCGCTTCTGTTACAATGGTAATGGAGCACTGTCTATCTTTTTCCTCCATTCCGGTGTTTGGTGGCAGGATCTGATGCCTCAAGGTCAGGGCTGCAACCGCACAGTTGAAGATCCCGGCGGCAGCCATGCAATGTCCAACAGCACCTTTGATGGAACTGACCGGAGGAGTGGCTGAATCTGTCCCAAATAATTGCTGAATGGATTTGGATTCGGTAAGGTCATTGATAACAGTGCCAGTACCGTGGGCACAGACATATCCGATGTCTTGAGGCAAGACAGAAGCATTTGCCAGTGCTTTCTGCATCAGGCGCAGCCACGCCTCACCGGTTTCGTCAGGAGAGGTCATACGTTCCGCATCACAATTGGCTGAATAGCCGCTTAATGTACAGTAGGCCTCTTTCTTACGGCGGTGCACTCTCTCTGATGGTTCCAGGATAAGCACAATTGCCGCCTCACCTATACTTATGCCTCTTCGATTCTGGTCAAAGGGTTTGCACCTGTCAGGGGCAATGGACTTCAATCCATAGAATCCGGAATGTGTCAGTTGGCACAAGGTATCTGCACAACCCACAAGGGCAAGGCTGCACTCTCCCATGGCTACAAGATCATAAGCATGGCCTAATGCGAGAGAGCTGGAAGAACAAGCTGTGGCAACCATTAGCTTAGGACCATGCAAGCCAAATGCATTGGCAAGGATTTTTTCAGAACTCAGGATCCCAAGGGGCAGTCTTGTCAAGGGGCGGTTTTGAGCAATATCAAGGGCCAATTGAGTTTCAAATTCTTCTATGTTCAGAGTGCTCGAAGCTCCCCCTCCTATGATAACGGCGGTATCCGTTGGCAGAGAGCCCAGCCCAGTATCGTCAATGGCCCGCTGAGTGGCATGGTATAGAAGGCGATCTCCCCAATAAAGATCCTCGGGGAGAGTGTCATCTGTACCAGAGATTGGTTGAAAGTCCAAAGCAGCGGCCATATGTAGTGGCGTTTCTTCCGGGTCTACGGGAAATTTGAAGATATTTGTAGTTTGGATACCGGTCCTGCCTGCCAGTAGATTCTTCCAAAACTTGTTGGACCCTGTTCCCAGAGGAGTGATGAGTCCCATTCCACTGACACAGATCTCTCTTTTTCTCATGAATGGGCCTCATTTCTTCCTTCAGCTAGTGTAAAGTACAGTTCTCCATCTGCCATAACCTTCTCCCCAGAGAGAATACGCGCAGACACCTTTGTAGCGTCACCAAACCGTATGAGTACCTCGACAGCAATGGTCAGGGTCATTCCCGGGGTTACCACATTCCTAAAAGTAAAGCTTTTTACGCTGCCCAGATATCCCACTTTGCTGGGGGGTACCCCTTCAGAATTCGGCTGGTAGCAGACGGCAACAAATGCTAACTGTCCCGCCGCTTCTATAAGAAAAATTCCTGGGTAGATTGGCCGGCCCGGGAAATGGCAGGCGAATACGGGGTCTTTCGGATCAACATATTTGAGTGCCTTTGCCGATTCTCCGGGAATGAGATCAAATACCTCGTCAATATACACAAAGGGAGGTTGGTGAGGAAGGATGGCGCGAATACTCTTTTTGTCCAGTCTTACCAGTTTCCGGGACTTCACTCTATTCAGCTGCCTTTATCAGATGCTCAAACCACCATCAATACGAATTGTCTCGCCAGTGATATATTTTGATTGATCTGAGGCAAGAAAAAGCGCCAAATCAGCCACATCTCTAGGTGTACCCACCCGGCCCAGTGGAATCTGCTTGAACATCCTCTTATCTTCTTCGCTTGTTGCAAATGTGTCCATGAGGTCTGATTGGATGTAGCCTGGAGCGATGCAATTTGCCCGAATATTCCAACGACCAAGTTCTTTGGCCACGGACTTGGTAAGGGTTACAATACCTGCCTTAGCAGCGGCGTAGTTGCTCTGTCCCACCAGGGGTCTGAAGGCACATATGGACCCCATATTGACAATAACTCCGTGGCGCTGTTCAATCATTAAAGCACTGGCGAATTTGCTACATAGATACGTCCCCTTAAGGTGTACTGCAATAATACGATCCCATTCTTCTTCCGGAATCAAACTGAATACTTCGTTTGCCATAACACCTGCGTTATTCACCAACACATCAAGTTGACCGAATCGCTGCCTGATAGATG
>CAYYHL010000026.1:0-12927 GCA_964471775.1 uncultured Clostridia bacterium | reverse complement strand
CCGTAGAGCACTCTTACTTTGTCAGCGGGGCAGCCCAGGTTGACAACGTCGTCTCTCATAGCCTTTGACCTTACGAGAAAAATCCTACCTTTTTGAAAGAGCTCTCTCAGCCTGCGGAGGTAAGAGGGCGACCTAGGGCGTTCAGAAACATCAACCCCGTGAAAACTGGTTATCAAAGGCAAATTCAACTGTTCACACAATGGCCACATCTTGATCCCGCTGTATGCCATATAACCCCGCACCAGCCTGATCTGGTTTTTCAATAAGACGTCTCGAAAGAAAAATCTGTCCCTGTACCTGAATCGCCACCAAGGGACACTAGAGCTGGAGAATATTTTCAATTTTGAGGAGCGCAGGGCCCACTTCCCAACCACTTCAGTAATGACAATGGGTTCGAACTGCTTTAAGTTTTTGATCTCGCCGTAGAGAGGAGTTTTGAGTCCTCTATATCTTCTTACAGAATAAGCGATCTTTGGTCCCATAACCACGCTGTTTGCCCATTATTTAGATGGGTCATCTCTTCAGACTCTTTTGCGTAGTCTTTTTGGCCTCAATTATGTCTAGATAGCCAACAAAACGATATCTACAAGATTCAGCCTGCAGACTCTCGCCTTATCAAACAATTCCGTATGTCCTCCTTTGTCATCATACCTATTCTCAAGGAGATCTCAAATCCAAATATTGCTCCGACTGTGCCTGCTGCCGAACGGCAAAGCTTATTCTGGTGTTTCCTTCCCAGACGTAAAAAGGTACATAATCTGCGGCTAGAAATCGAAACCAAATCCTAGGAGCCCGTGAAATGCGAGGTTAGGCACATAAGCGCTACCATCCTTGATGGGGACGTGCGCGTACGATGCAGTAAATTTCCCTTCTACCGAAAAAAAAAGACTGCGAAATATGGAGAACTTCTTGGCTATCG
The DNA here is from genome assembly GCA_964471775.1 of uncultured Clostridia bacterium. Lineage (GTDB taxonomy): Bacteria > Aerophobota > Aerophobia > Aerophobales > AE-B3A > SOJT01. The sequence continues at coordinate 12,008 of CAYYHL010000026.1, read as the reverse complement.
CGGCCTGCACTGTCGGCCCTGAGACATAGAAACCATCTAGCCCTTGGCCCCAAATCTTCTCCGGTCTTTTCTTCCCACGTATTATGGACTCTGGATGTGCTAGTACAATTCCGGCACCGACCCGAATTATAGAACCGTTCGCCTTCTCCCACGCTCGATTTACGGTGAGGAGGTTATATCCATGTGAGATTTCAAAATGTTGAATCTCTGGTATCTCATTTGCCAAATAGAGTTTATGATGGATAAGTTCAAATTCCCACGCCTGGTTCTGGCTCCATTTAGCAATACGCCAAGCATAATACGGTGACTCTCTAAACGGCTTTTCCTGGTATCTGGCATAGAGAAAAATACGTTCCTCACCAGATTGGTGAATGCTGAGGGGAGTGGGTATGTTTAATGCTGAGCCCAGGAATAGATCAAGAGACCATTTCACATGTGGATTTCGCCCACTTTCTCCTTTTTCATCTGGTAGGGAATAACCCTCATCTTTGATTGCCTCTCCCGAATACCCTGGTAATAATTGGGCTGATATTTCATGAAGCTCGAACCTTCTTGTCTCAGAAGGAGATTCGAGATACAGGTCATTTCCGGCATGGGCTGAAAGCTGAGCCAGGCCCAAAAATATACCTCCCATTGCTACGAAACCAATTCTTTTGACAAGACTCTTATGTACAGACATACTGTCTCCTTCGTTCGTTCCTCTCCCTGCTACTAAACGAGCTCTTTTGATAGGATCAACAACGTACAATTCTCGGAACCGCCAGCTGAGTAGACTTACAGAGATTTGCCGGAAGCTCCCACCTCAACCGCCAAATCAGAGTTCTCCTCGAGAGTCTGCCGGTCCTCTACCCCAGTTTCTCCTAGAGTTCTGGATGAGCTATGAGATACTCAGGCCAATCCGAGGTCCATCGAAAACATACCTTCTCCAGGGCAAGATTTTCCCCACCACTGCCTCCTAGGCTGGGCGAAATTGATTTTTGTATAGTTTGGTGTAGAACCCCCCCTGGGCTAGAAGTTCCTCATGGGACCCAATGTCCTCAATTCTTCTTTCACTGAGGACCACGACCTTATTTGCGTTCTGTATTGTAGAGAGGCGGTGGGCGATGATGAGAGTGCTTCTGTCTTTCATCAAACGCCTCAAGGCTTGTTGGATCAATAGTTCCGTCTCTGAATCTACAGCGGAGGTAGCTTCATCAAGAATGAGTATGCGAGGGTTGCGCAATATGGCTCTGGCTATGGCGATACGTTGCCTCTCCCCTCCTGAAACCTTCACTCCTCTCTCCCCGACTTCGGTATCGTACCCCTGACTTAGCGATTCAATAAAGCGATCAGCATTAGACCTTTTTGCTGCCTCGGCGATTTCCTCGTCGGTAGCTTCCGGCCGACCATAAGCGATATTATCGCCGATAGTGCCGTTGAAAAGAATGGTCTCCTGGGGGACTATGCTTATTTGCTGCCTCAAGCTAGCCAGTTTTACCTTCTTAACATCATATCCATCTATGGTAACGACTCCCGACGTTGAGTCATAGAAACGAGGAATGAGGCTGACAAGCGTGCTCTTACCTACGCCGGAAGGGCCCACCAAGGCGACGCTCTCACCAGGTGTTATTTCTAAACTGATGTTCTCCAAAATCAGCTCCCTGCTATCATAGCCGAAGGAGACATCTTCAAAGCGTATGTGGCCTTCTATAGGAGGAAGTTCTACAGCCCCGGGAAGCTCCTTTATTTCAGGTTCGGTATCGAGGATCTCAAAGATCCTCTCAGCCGAGGCTAAAGCCCGCTGATAAAGACTATAGGTTTTACCCAGCTGATTCAATGGGTGGATGACCAGACTTATATAGCCGAGAAAGGAAATGAGCTTGCCTGTGGTTAACGTGCCTCTTATCACCTCTCGTGCTCCGTACCACAGAATGGCACTCAGGCCAATAGTGGTGAGGATCTCTACGAGCGGTGAGAGCAGAGCCACCACCCGAGTTCTTCTCATGGCTAATCGAAAGTTGCGGATATTCTCCTGCTGGAATCTTCTCACCTCTTTTTCTTCCGTGGCAAAAGATTTTACTACCTCAATCCCGGCTATTGTCTCCTGGAGAAGAGAGGAGATATCGGCGATCTTAACTTGAACCGACGTACTGAATTTCTTTATACGACTACCGAACCTTCTCACCGTCAAAGCCAGGAGGGGAACTACAGCCAAAACACAAAGAGACAGTTTCCAGTGTATATAAAAGATAAACCCTAGAACTCCGGCTATGATGAGAAAATTCAGAATCATCTTGGCTACTGACTCGACAACTATCTCCTGAAGCACATTAACATCTGTTACTACCCGAGACATAATCTCCCCTGTACGCTTTCTTTTGTAAAAACTCAAAGAGAGTCGCTGCAGGTGTTGATATATCTGGTTTCGTAGATCAGTGATCAGCCGATAGCCAACAAAGGACATGAGGTAAGTCTGTCCATAAGAAAAAAGTCCCTTTGTACCTACGAGAACTACCAGAGCGATAGCGATTAGATTAAGCAAGAAAACGTTCTTGCCGAGAATGACTCTGTCAATTAGTTCTCTTCCTAGTATCCAGGGAAGTGCTAGAGTAGTTAAACTCACCAGTACCATACAAACCAAGGCCAGAGTTAGTTTTCCTCGATACGGACGCAGATAGCCTAACAAGCGGCGTTGGACATTCATAGATTGAACCTCATCTAGTTGAGTTCCTGCAGTATGGTTTCAGCTATTCTATCAGCTGCCCCCTTTGGTCCCATTACTGACTTGAGCTCATAAGCCATACTATTTCTGACAACTGGATTCTGCAAAAGCTCTATCACTTTCATGCTAACATCCTGAGCCCTAATTATTCCTCTCAACTCGGGAACAATTTCTTTTCCCGCCCGCAGGTTGGGTAGAGCCGTAAACTTAACCTTCCTGCTGTACCTTCTTACTATTCCTGATTTGATTGCAGGCCCGAGGTATGGCAAATGCCCAATCAATCCCGGCAAGCCATCAAGAGGTATTGCCTCCGGCTTATTTAATGGAACGGTTACCACCATGGGTGTTCCCAAAAATGCCATTTCCGCTGTGTTGGTGCCGGGAATAGTGATGGCCAGATCCGAAGCGTTCATTATCTCGTATTGATTCTCTCTGGCCACCAAGACTTCCAGGTTGAGGTCAGTAATGAGCTTCCATCGTTTCTTCTTCACGAGCTTAAATTCTGCCGTATCCCGGAAAACTTCTTCTCGCCCCTCCGAAGGCACATTGGTCAATTGCTCATGGGAGGTAAAGGGAGAAAGAACCAGGACAAATTGAGCTTTGGGCACCTCTTCCTTAACTAGCTCTGCCACTCTTAAGAAAAAGGGGGTGAGGTGTTTTACTTCCTCAGACCTACTTCCCGGCATTATGGAAACAATTGGATACTTGGAATCAAGCTCCCAGTACTTGCACGCCTCTTCTTTGGACATCTGGCACTCCACGGCATCGGCCATCAGGTTGCCGACAACTCTGATTTTCCCCGATTCAACCCCGGCTCGCCTAAGCTCTTCGTTTATCGTCTCATCGAGAATCATAAACTTTTTGAAAAACCTTTTCCAGCTGGGTTTTTGGATATAAGCTAATGCCGGAACCCTCAGCCGTCTGGACAACAGAATTGCATGAATGGGATCTCCTCCCAGAAAAACGACCACCCCCTTACCGTTGTCTGTGAAATGAGGCCACCTCATGCCCAGAAAGATGTATTTCAGGTAATCGGTGGGTCCCGCCACCCCATCAACAGCTGGAAAACCGCTGGCAACTTTCTTTTCCGTGCCACTGGCGTACTGACAGGGAGGTATGATTACAAAAATCTTTAAGATCTTTCCGCTTTCCTTCAAGGTTCTGGCTATCGGCCTTACCCATCCTGAGAGTTCGCCTGGACTATTTGCCACGAGAAAAACTCGCATTGAAAACTCCCTTTGTCAAGATAGGCTCTTGACTACTATTCTGGCGGCTCGCTCAACAGCTCCAGGCTCCCCCAGTTTCCTGGTTACCTTGCTGAGCTCGGCTTTCATCTCTTCCAACTCTTGGGAATCTTCCAACAGACTCAAAGCGAGATTCGCCAGGCGATTGGGTGTGACCCGAAACTGAAGGAGTTCAGGTACAATCCTCCTCCCTGCGAGGATGTTGGGCAAACTTACGTAGGGAAATTTTATGAGAATGCTTCCCAAAATCCAGGTAGTGAGAGAAGTTTTGTAAACAACAATCATGGGAGTCCTCAAGCATGCCGCTTCAAGGGTAGCTGTCCCTGAGGCCGTAATAACCAGGTCGGAGACGTTCATAACATCGTAAATATTGTTGTTTATGACTTTGACATCTATTCCGCTTTCTTTGACTATTGTGGCAATTTTTTTCTCAAAAACCGAATCAGCAACTGGAACCAGGAATTGAATGCCCTTTAATGATCTTTTTATCTCATCTGCCGTGCGCAACATTATGGGCAAAAGATTGTCTATCTCGTATGCCCGACTTCCCGGAAGAAGGCCTACTGTAGGATACTCAGGGGTGAGGCCAAATTCGTGATAGGCCTCGCCTTTGCTTAGCGTGGGTCTAGCCGTGCCAACCAGCGGATGTCCCACAAAGGTCACATTGGCTCCCGCCTTGCGATAGAGTTCGACTTCAAAAGGAAAGATAGCAATAACTTTAGTAATATCTCTGACCGTTCTCTTGGTTACCCAATCAGGCCAGGCCCAGGCCGGAGGGGCAATATAGTAAATGATGCGAAATCCGCGCTTTTTGGCCAGGCGGGCGATCCTCAAATTGAAATCCCGGCTATTTATTAAGACTAACAGATTGGGAGGTTCTTCCCACAGCATTCTTTTTATCTTCTTTTCAATTCTAAGAAAAGACGGATAGAACCTCAGACCTTCCCAGATGCCCACTGTTCCCATATGGACGGTAGTGGCCCTTACATCAACTCCTGCCTGCCTCATTTTCTCCCCGCCCGTACCCACAAATTCAATATCGGCGTCGATTCTTTTGATAGCGCGAACGAGATTAGCTGCATGGAAATCTCCTGAAATCTCTGCCGCAGTCAGTAGAATCTTCCTTTCGGGCAATGGAAACCTCCCTTCTGCAATTCACCCTATCCTGAGATTATCAATTAATCTTGTTTGGCCAATCTTTGCTGCCACTGTAACAAGAACTTCTTTTTCTACTCGCTCTACCCTTCGGAGGGTCTCTGGATCAATAACAGCCACATAATCTACACGGGCCAGGGGCTCTCCTTCTATCAGGTCTTCCATGTGAGAGCTGATAACTGTGGCATCTCTTATCCCCCGAGCAATGTCCTCTTTTGCTCTGAGAAGTGATTGGTAGAGTACGGTGGCTGCTTTTCTCTCTACCGGGGTAAGATAGGAATTGCGGGAGCTGAGAGCCAAGCCGTCTTGCTCCCTGACTGTTGGGAGAGGCACAATCTCGGTATTCAGGTTGAGGTCTCTCACCAGCTTTCTCACTACCAGAGCCTGCTGGTAATCCTTTTCCCCAAAGTAGGTCCTGTCAGGAGATACGATGTTAAATAGTTTAGCCAGGATGGTTGTGACCCCTCTGAAATGTCCGGGACGCGATTCTCCCTCCAGGGTAGAGGTCAGGTACCCCTCCACCTCAACAAAGGTAGAGTACCCACCCGGGTACATCTCTTCCACAGAAGGAGCAAAAATTACGTCAACCCCTTCAGCTTCAGCGAACTCCATGTCCCGCTCCAGATCCCGGGGGTAACTTTTGAAATCCCCCCCGGGTCCGAACTGAGTAGGATTAACGAAAATACTTACCACTAGAATATCAGACTCTTCCCTCCCCTTTCTTATCAAGGAAAGATGACCTTCATGCAGGTGCCCCATGGTGGGAACAAAGCCGACAATCCTTCCCTCCTCTATCCGCTTTCCGTAACTCCTCATTGTCTGAATGTCCTTTATCAACTCCACGCCAGTTCCCCTCTTCTTCCCTTTAACCTAGCGTCTCTCGCCATCTTTTGTCTTAGTCTTCCTGACCTCTGGAGCCACCCTGAGAGTAGATCCGTTCTCCGGACGAGATATGCCCCCCCAGCTTTCCGGCAAGCCTTCATTCGATCAGAATTCCCTCAAGTGTCGTCCAGAATCCGGGAAAAGACGTATCAATGCAGTCCGAACCTCGAATCTTAGTCCTGTCTTCGGCGCAAAGACCTGCCATAATCAGGGCCATGGCCATTCGATGATCGTTGTAGCTCCGGCACTCCGCTCCCCTGAGGTATCCTCTCCCTTCAATAATCATCCCGTCTTTCTTCTCTTGAACTTCCGCTCCCATCCTTCTGAGTTCAGTAGTTATGGCCCTAATTCGGTCTGTCTCCTTGACCCGAAGTTCCCTGGCATCTTTAATTATGGTCTGTCCTTCAGCGAAACAGCTTACCACGGCCACTATGGGTATCTCATCAATGAGGCGAGGAATCATGTCTCCTTCAATGGTGATTCCTTCTAGGGATCTTCTCCCTCTTACTTCAATCTGTCCATATTCCTCCCCTGACCTTTTCCCTTCAAGGTGAACTTCAATACCAGCCCCCATTTGACGAAGAGCATCAATGAACCCCATTCGGGTAGGGTTGAGTCCGACGCTCAAGACTCTCAGGTAAGATCCCTCCAGGATGGCAGCTCCTCCTATGAAGAAAGCCGCCGAGGAGATATCTCCTGGTACCGAGATTTCTCTCCCAGGAAAAGAGGTTGATTTTTTGACCCGCACTGTAAGATCGTCTCGTTCAATAGGCAAGCCCAAAAATTTAAGCATTCGCTCGGTATGATCCCGAGATTGATAAGGTTCCGTGATACAGGTCTCTCCCTCGGCATAAAGTCCAGCCAAAATAAGAGAGGATTTCACCTGGGCGGAGGGAATAGGCAAGGAGTAGCGTATCCCCTCTAAGGGGGACCCCAATATGCTCAAAGGAGGAAAATGCCCTCTCTTTCTTCCCCAGATCTTTGCTCCCATCATGGTGAGTGGTTCCGTCACCCTGGACATGGGTCTTTCTCTTAAGAATCTATCCCCGGATAACACACTGTAGAAGCTCTGGCCAGCCAAAAGGCCTGCAAGAAGTCTCATGGTGGTAGCTGAATTTCCGCATTCGAGAACATCTCCAGGTTCTTCTAAGCCATGAATCCCTCTCCCCTGGACAAAAAGGTCTTCTCCTTCTTCTATGATGACTCCCATTCTCTTAATTATCTTTTGGGTAGCTAAACAGTCCAGTCCTCTCCCCATCCCCTTAATAACTGAGCCTCCTTTGGCAAGGGAACTCAGTATGAGAGCCCTGTGGGTAATAGATTTGTCTCCGGGGACATTTATTTCTCCCCTAAGGTGACGGGCAGGATTAACCTGGATAGATTTTGCCCTCATCTCTCAGGATTCCCTTCCCAAAGCCGTGGCCACGGCTTTGACCTCTTGCATAAGATGACGAAAATCCTGTGGTGGTAAGGCTTGGAGGCCATCCGACAGGGCCTCTTCCGGTCTGGGGTGAACTTCCACCATAAGGCCATCACTCCCTGCTGCTATGGCTGCCCGGGACATAGGAACTACCAGATCTCTCATACCTGTGCCGTGACTGGGATCCACCAGCACCGGAAGATGGGTGAGTTTCTTGATGAGAGGAATTGCGGAGAGATCCAGAGTGAATCGGGTGCCATCTTCAAAGGTTCTTATTCCTCTCTCGCAAAGGATAAGATCATAATTGCCACCGGACAAGATATACTCTGCCGACATTAAGAATTCTTTGACTGTGGAGGCTATCCCTCTTTTCAGTAGAACTGGGCGCTTGCCTCGCGCTACTTCCCTCAAGAGATCAAAGTTTTGCATGTTGCGGGCTCCGATTTGAATAATGTGGGCGTATTCTGACACCACCTCCACCTGCCTGGGATCCATTGCTTCCGTAACTACTGGAAGTCCGGTGGTCATGCTAACTTCAGCCAGGAGTTTCAACCCTTCCTTTCCTAAACCCTGGAAAGAGTAAGGAGAAGTGCGGGGCTTAAATGCGCCTCCCCTCAAGATCTTTGCCCCTGCTCCCTTCACCTCTTTAGCCACCTCCAGAATGAGGTCTCTATTTTCCACAGCACAGGGCCCTGCCATAACCACCACTTTCTTTCCTCCGATCTCGACCCCTCCTACTTTGAATTTTGTATTCTCCTTCTTGAACTCCCGGCTCACTAACTTGTAAGGTCTTGAGATGGGAACAACGGACTCCACAATAAACATAGCCTCAAAGACACTCCGGTAGCGTATAGGATTCTCACCGATGACTCCAATGATGGTCCTTTCGGCTCCTTTTGAGATATGAGGGGCAAAACCTAACTCTTTGATTCTTTCCACCACGTGCTCAATTCCCTTTTGTGTGGTGTCAGGTTTCAAGGTGATTATCATTTCTTCTCTCCTTTGTCTTGTCTCATCTTATCTTATCTTTATTCTCCTCGGGGATAGGACCCCAGAACCTTGAGGAAAAAACAGCTTTCCTCAAGCTCCGCCAGAGCCTTTTTTACCTTTTCTTCATCCTTGTGGCCGAAAAAATCCAGGAAAAACACGTATTCCCAGGCTCGTCTTTTGGTAGGGCGGGATTCGATTTTTGTCAAATTGATTCCGTGTTTAATAAAAGGAGCCAGCATCTCATGAAGGGCCCCCACTCTATCCTTGATGGAGAAAAGAACAGAAGTCTTATCCTGCCCGCTTGACTCCTTATTGTATTCCCGCCCAATAACCAAAAACCGGGTGAAGTTGTGGGGGCTGTCCTCAATGTGCGATGCGATAATGTTAAGACCATATAGGGAGGCGGCTACATCAGAGGCAATAGCAGCGAAAGTAAGGTCTTTTGCGGCCATCTGGGCAGCCTTAGCTGTGCTCTCCACTTCCCCCAATCTCACCGTAGGAACATTCTCTTCCAACCACCCTCGACACTGAGCCAGGGCCTGGGGATGGGAATAGATCTTTTTAACCTTCTCCAAAGTGCCTCTGCCCAGAAGATGATGAGAAATCTCCAAGATGATCTCGGCACATATTCTGAGGTCCGAGTCCAGAAACATATCCAGGGTGTGGGTGACCACTCCCTCGGTAGAGTTCTCCACCGGCACCACCCCAAACTCTACCTGCCTTTTCTCCACGATGGAGAAGATTTCACGGACGCTTTTCCCCGGAATAAGCTCAGCTCCTTTGCCAAAACTCTTGAGGGCCGCAAGATGAGTAAAGGTCGCCGGAGAACCGAAATAGACTACCTTAGGCTCACTTTGAAGGCTGAGGGAAGTCTTGAGGATGAGCTGCACAATCTCTATCAAAGCCTCGTTAGGAAGGGGACCCTGGTTATACTGGACTAATCCTTTCAGAATCTTCTTTTCTCGGGCTGGAGAATAGAAGGGCTCCTTTCTCTTTCTTTTGGCTTCAGCAATTCCAAGAACCTTTCTCATCCTCTCATTAAGGAGGTCCACCAGCTTACAATCAATTTCATCAATCTCACGACGTAGGTTTTCCAGCTTCATTTTTGCGGTGCTCCTTGATAATATTGACGGCTGCCTCCAGAGCCAAAAGATAACTCTGGGACCCGAATCCTAGTATGAGACCCACACAAGCCCCAGCGGTTAAGGACCTGTGTCGAAAGGCCTCTCTCTCATAAACATTGGATAAGTGAACCTCTATAGTGGGAATCTGGACGGCCAAGATGGCATCTCTGATAGCCACACTGGTGTGAGTATAAGCAGCGGGGTTGACGATGATAGCATCAGCCCAATTCTTACACTTCCCTATGAGGGAAACAATGTCGCCTTCATGATTTGACTGGCTGATTCTTACCTGGACACCCAGGTCTTTTGCCCTTTCTCTGATGAGCTCGTTCAATCTGGAAAGATTCGTCTTTCCGTAAATAGCCCTTTCCCGCATCCCTAGAAGGTCAATATTGGGTCCATGAATGACTAAAATGTGGCTCATTTTTCTACCCCCAGTTCTTCAACCGCCTCTCTTACCAAGGCGACAGGAACCTTGTCGGTGAGAAAGACTTCCCCTATTCTTCTGGGCAAGACAAAATACAGTGCTCTTCCTCTAGTCTTCTTATCCAAATAAAGAGCATCCCAGAGCTTGCCCTCATTCACTCCCTCCACCCGAGTGGGAAGATCTGCTCTCATCACCAGATTTTCCAGCCTAGTCAGCAAAGCCTTTCGAAAGAAACCCATCTTGTTGGCTATTCTCGCTGCTCCTATCATCCCCACGGCTACAGCTTGTCCGTGGCTATACCTTCCGTATCCGGTGGCTGACTCGACGGCGTGGCCAATAGTGTGGCCAAAATTGAGAACCTGACGCTTTCCCCTCTTTTCCCTCTCGTCCTCCTGGACCACAGCGGCTTTGATTTGAACGCATCGGGTAATGACGTATCTCAGAGAGTCAAGACTCAAAGTCTGAATTTCTTCCAGACTCTGCTCCAGATGAAGAAAAAGATCCTCGTCCTCTATTATTCCATATTTTATGATCTCAGCCAATCCCTCTCTTATCTGGATCCGGGGGAGAGTGGTTAGCAGCCTAAGGTCCATATAGACGAAGCGAGGTTGGTAAAAGGAACCCACCAGGTTCTTACCCTCAGGAAGATCCAGTCCCACCTTTCCACCTATGCTCGCATCCACCTGTGCTAGAAGAGTGGTCGGTACATAAGTGAAGTTAATTCCCCTGGCATAGGTGGAAGCAACAAATCCAGCCAGATCTCCTATTACTCCTCCTCCCAGGGCAAGGATGGTTGAGTTTCGGTCTAGCTTCTTCTCAGCGCACTCCTCATATAACTTGGCTGCCTGAGATAACGTCTTGTACTTCTCCCCGTCTGGGACTCTGGCCAAAGATACCTGGAAGGCTGCACTCTCAAGAGCATCCTTGACTTTCTTCCCACAAAGGGAGGCGACGGGCGTTGATGAAATAACTAGGACCTTTTCTCCCAGATCAAATTGTCCGGCTACCTCACCCAGGCGAGCTACATCTCCTCCTATGTAAACAGGGTAGCTACGCTCTCCCAGGTCTACACGAACAATCTTCATGCTTTTTCCTCAAAAACTCCTGTATTCTCCTCGTCACCTCCTCTACGGCTAGGTTAGAGGTCTGTACAGAAAGATCGGCCTTCCCATAGTAAGGTTGTCTCATTCTCAGAAGCTCCTCAATTTTCCTTCCTGGATCAGGTTCATTCAAGAGCGGGCGATCCTGGGTCCCTATGGTCCTTTTGAGGATGGTCTCTGAATTGGCGGTAAGACAGACGATAAGACCGTTTCTCCTCAATGCCTTGATATTTTCATCTCTTAAGACCACTCCACCGCCGGTGGAGATAACGTAGTTATCAAGATGGGAAACCTCTCTGACGATAGCAGCCTCGAGCTTGCGAAAGTAGGACTCTCCCTTTTCTTCAAATATATGGCAAATCTTGGACCCCTCTCTTTCTTGAATGAGATCATCGGTATCGAGGTACTGCATCCCTAACCTCTTGGCCAACCGTCTACCTACGGCACTCTTCCCGGTCCCCATAAAACCCGTTATGATAATGTTCATTTTGCCTGTTTTTTGGCTACGTAGTCTATGTAGCTCTCGTAATTCCTCCTTACTTCACCTATGCTGTCCCCGCCAAACTTCTCCCGTACCTCCCGAGCGATCTCAAAAGCCACCACCGCCTCGGCGATAACGGCTGCCGCAGGAACAGCGCAGATATCCGCTCTTTGCCGAGCCCCCTTCACCTCTTTCTTGGTGATGAGATCGACCGAGCGAAGGGGTCGAGCCAGGGTAGAAATAGGCTTCATAGGTGCTCTCATAATGAGGGTTTCCCCATTGGTCATTCCTCCTTCAATGCCCCCGGCCCTGTTGGTCTTGCGGAAGAAACGGCGCCGTTTTCTGTCATAGAATATCTCATCCTGAACCTGGGACCCCCATTTTTGTGCCGAGGTAAAACCGAGTCCTATTTCCACTCCTACTATGGCGGGGATGCTCATTATAGCTTGAGCTAGCCTGGCATCCAATTTGACATCCCATTGGG